>CAYMXM010000004.1:0-39669 GCA_964394065.1 uncultured Pirellula sp.
CTGCGGTTAAAACGGAATAAATCCACGCATTCAAAGACCTGTGTCAACACCAATCCTTTTGACAGCCAGGCTTGCGCCCTGCCGTTTACTATGGATTTTTCCTGCGGAAAAATGCTTCACCGAACTGAAGGGCGAAGCCCCTTTTTCTTCCTCAAGTCTCAAGCCTCACCCCTCAAGCCTGATTTCTGGCCCTTTCTGGCGGAACTTTGCGCCCTCTGCTGCATCCAACTCAGCGTTAAATTCCGCGCTATCGTTACGAAGCGACGGAAAAACAGAGTACTTGTGAGATGTAATAAATCTAAGGAGTTGCCGATTAGCTGGCCCGGGGGCTTGAAAATCATCCCCCCTACAGCTCCCAGAAGCGATTTTCCTTGGATTACCCCTACCATCGGAACTCTTCCTAGATATTAGCAAGGCTGAACAGTTTGCTTAGTAGCTAGAATTTGCATCCGCATGGGGCCTAATTATACTCGCTTTACCGAGTTCTCGCTGGGGGGCATGATTCCAAGGGTTACGAAACCCGCCATTATCCCCACCTTCGAGGCCCGAAATCCTAGTCCGCTCCTATCCGTAAACCGTTTGCTGATAGGGGGTTCCATGCTACCTTTGCACTGAGGGTTGGTGATGACCATCCGCCGGCTTCGCAACAAGATCTTCTCCCAACAAGCTCCTGGTAATGTTTCGCAATCCAGCGAATCGCGACAAGCAAGGAAGGGAAAACGTACTTCTTTTCGAAAGAGCTTGATCGAAACGCTTGAGAACCGGCAGCTGCTCGCTGCGGGACCTCGGCTTATCGGTGTGCAGCCGAACAACAGCGATTTGATCGAGGATGGGGTCATCCGAAGCATCGCACCCCGCGAGTTGACTTTCCGATTCGATGATGCGCAGATCATCGACGCCGCCACGGCGGGTGGAATTCGGGTCACGCGCGCAGGGGGGGATGGATCTTTTAGCCTCCCCTCGGTCTCGAGCGATCTCGGAACTCTAGGGGCGGTCGAACTTCAGTTCACGAGCAAAAACGCTTCCGATCTCCTGACCCTCCAGTTCACCACGGCAAACCTCGGAACCGCGGGGCCGAACCTCTCGGTCAGCGGAAACACGGTCTCGATTCAATTGAACTCGAACCCAGCCGGCCAGATCACCGCGCAAGGTCTCGTCGACGCGATCAACGCTTCCCCGATCGTATCCTCACGCCTCATGGCGAAGATCAATGGTGGGCTCCCGTCGACCCGCCTGGGATCTGCGGCGCCGGCGAGCTACTCGCCGCTCGTCATGCGATCCACCAACGATATTATCGTGCAACCTGGGGCGGTGGTCATCGGGGATCGTCCGAACGAAAACGAAGTGACCCTTCGATTTGCCGAAAACCTACCGGACGACGTTTACCGACTCGAAATCTTCGGGTTCGACGATGCAGCGCAGGGAATCCGTGGCTTGCGCAACACCAGCGGCGATCTGTTCCTCCCATCGACTCCCAACACCCGCCAAGACACGATCGAGTTCCGTCTCGACCTGGGAGCGAAGATCACGGGGGTTGTCCCCCAACCGATCGTTCGAAACACCGCAGGGCAGCTCGTCCAGCAGCGGGACACGATCATCGTCTACTTCGACAACGATAAGCTCCTAGTCGAAAACGATGCCGCAGGAAACCCGACTTCCCGAAGCGTTGAGAACCCCGAGTTCTACCAATTGATCTACACGGCCGATACGGTCCGAAATACCGATGACCTCCCGCCGTTCCTTCCCGTTTCGGTGAAGTACAACGCGTCGGCAAACACCGCGACTCTGACTTTCAGTGGCGACATCGATCGCTTGGCTGGCCCCAATGCCCCTTCGAGCGCCTACCGATTGAGAATCGGAACACGCGAGTCGGCCCCTCTGACGCCGGTAACCTCCGAAGCCGCTGCGACGGCGATCATCGACATGAATAGCGACGGTGCGGCCAAGGTTCGCTTCACCGCACGGACTCTCGGGGAAGCGGGTTCCGGCACGCAGGTCCAATTCACCAACAGCAACTCGGGGCTCCCTCCGAGCGTTTCCGTTTCCGGCAATATCATCACGGTAGATTTGGGTTCGGCGACCGCGACGGTCAATCAAGTCATCACCGCGCTCGAAACGAATCCCGCTTCTTCCGCTTTAATCCGAACGACGTTGGAGCCTGGTTCGAACGGGAATTACATCGTCGGAGCTCGCCCCGTCAACTATCGCGCGACCTTGGTCGGGCTCGGTAGTTCGTTTGACACCGCGAGCAATCTTGGAACGATCGGCTCCAGCAATGTTCCTGCGACGAGCGTCGTCCTCACCTCCAACATCGACGCCGAAGCCCACCTCTTGGATCTCCTCGGGGGGACCAACGATCTCGGGCAACGGGTCGTTCCTGAGTCGTTCGAAAACCATATCAACCCGGCGTTCGGTGGAGATGACTTCCCCGGAATTCGGACCATCTATTACAACTTCCGCTCCAACTACGGAACGGTCAACGGACAGCCAGCGGTCAACGCGATCACCGAGAAGCAAAAGGAACGAGTTCGAGAAGCATTGGCCCTCTGGACCAACTACTTGGGGGTTCAGTTCGTCGAAACCGCCAACTCCGGTATAACCTTTGCCTTGGGAGAACTCTCGGCAGCTTTCCAAGCTGGCTACACGACTCGCTCGAGTACCGGATTCTCGGTTCGCATCGACCCGACCTACCAAAACTCCCTCGCGGTTTTCTCTGCGAGCACGACTTGGAACGATAATTACGCCGAAGGATTCACCCGTTCGACCGCAGCGAGCATCGGCTTGATGCTCGGTCTCTCAAACGCAGGGAACCTCGATCCATCGAACTTGATGAATTTCGATTCGGGCTTTATCAACTTCCCACCGACCGCGAATCGAAACTTCGAACCGATATTCCCAGGCAATCAAGACATCCTTCACGGGCAGTACATCCATCGCCCTGAAGGAAGCGACATTGATCTCTATCGATTCGACATCGACTTCGGTCCCGACGGGGCGAGTCGCGAAGGGGTTTTGGTCGCCGAAACATTCGCGGAGCGCGCTGCGAACAGCAGCTCCTTGGACACGCGACTCGCCCTCTACAAAGAGGTCCAAGCGACGGCCCTTACCAGCCTCAACCTCGGTCAATCCGTCCAAGTCTTGTTCACGGCGGTCCAACCTGGCAAGCTCGGAAACAATCTGCAAATCATCGTGACTCGGAGCCCGCGGGGCGCGGGAGCGGGGCCTCTGGTTCAAGTATTCCCGAACGCAATCTCGATCGACCTCAACTCGACTCCTGGGAGTGAAACCACTCTCAATCAGTTCATCCAAGCGATCGATAACAACGCAGCCGCGAGAAGTCTCGTCAAGGTAGAGCTCCAGTCGGGTGACGGAGCTACCCTCCTCGGAAACAAGGACATCACCTTCTCTCCGATCACGCTGAAAGGTGGTCGCGTCGACTTGATCGCGCAGAACGACGATTACTTCAGCAGCGACTCGTTGATCCGAATGAACCTCAGCTCCGGGGTCTACTACATCGGAGTCTCCGCGTCGGGGAACGATCAGTATGACCCTGTCATTCCTGGAACGGGAAGTGGCGGGCGGACCGAAGGTCGCTATGACCTGCGCCTCACCTTCCGCGCCCAAACCGACGCGGACGACTCCATTCAAGACGTCGCAGAAGCGGGAGGCATCTCCGTTCCTCTCGATGGCGATGGAGATGGAATCCCAGGAGGTGTGTTCAACTTCTGGTTTGAAACGCGTCAGTTGGATCGTTCCTTTGATTTCAATGCGGGGGGATCCACCGCTTTGGAGGGACGGACGATCACGATCACCGGAAGCAACGGCGTTGTACGGCGGTTTGAGTTCAGCGTGGACGACACGATAGGAACGGGGAACACGAAGATTCCTTACACCAACTCCAGCACCGAAGCACAGCTTGCCGCAGCGGTCGCAACTGCCATCAACTCCCGCACCGAATTGGGAGTAACGGCAACGAGCGCTGGGCGACGGGTGACCCTGCGAGGGGAGCGACTGTTCCAGTACTCTCCCGACTTAACGGTGATCGACGTTCTCGGAAAGACGATCTTCGTCGACAAGACCGCCGGTCCGAATGCGGACGGGTCTCTTGCGAAGCCGTTCAACAACATCGCGGGAATCGGGGTCCCCAACGCCTTTGGGGCCACCTATCCGGGTGACATCGTCCGGATCGTTGGAAACGGTGGGGCGGACGGAAAGCTCGAAACGGTTCACGATAACCTAGCGTACGAAATTGGATACGGTCTCCTCGCCGGTGCCATCCTCTCCGACGGTCCGACGATGGACGTACCGAAGGGGGTCACCGTGATGGTCGATGCGGGAGCGATCTTCAAATCAAACCGCGCTCGGATCGGTGTCGGTAGCTCGAACTTGGGAATCGATCGAAGCGGTGGTGCACTCCAAGTCCTCGGAGCACCAGTCCTCCTCGATAACCAAGGGAATGCGATCAAGCTCAACGACGGTTCGCACGCACCAGGAAGTGTTTTCTTCACCTCGTGGTTGGACGAGTCAATCGGTCTCGACAACTACACCCCGACGACGACCCCTGCTCCTGGGAACTGGGGGGGGCTGTTGTTCAAGCGAGATCTCGACAAGGCTGCGGGGCGATTCGATCTGGAAGATGAAGGGATCTTCCTCCAGTACGTCAACCATGCTGACATCCGCTACGGTGGATCGAGCGCGGTGGTCATCGATAGCGTTCAGCAGACGATCAACGCAGTACAGATCGTCGACATGCGTCCGACGGTTACGAACAATCGAATCACCCGATCTGCGGATGCCGCGATGACCGCGACACCCGACAGCTTCCTGGAGACACTCTTCAGCGAGCCGATCTATCAACGCAAAGGGATCTTCACCCCCGATTACGACCGGGTCGGTCCCGAAATCCATAGCAACACCTTGGTGAACAACTCGATCAACGGGCTCTTTATCAAGGTCGAAACTCCGACCGGTGGAACCACGCGTCAACTTACCGTTCCCGGGCGTTTTGATGATACCGACATCACCCACGTCGTCGCGGAAAACATCATCATTCAAGGAAGGCCTGGCGCGGGTATTCTCGATGCGACACTCGTCTCCTCGAACCTCGTTTCGCTGCAAGCCCGAACCGGGGGAGAACTGAGCGCTGGGACTTACAACTACAAGATCACCTTTGTCGACAAAGATGGCTATGAGACCCCGCCATCCGACCCGACACAAAGCATCACGGTCGTTCCTGGGCAATCGGCAATCGCTCTCTTCGGGATCCCTGGAGTTACAGGATCGTACGTAACCCGCCGCGTCTATCGTAGCGATAGCACGGGGGGAGGATCCTATCGCTTGGTGGCAGAGCTAGATGGTGGGAACAATACGTTCCTCGATCGAGGTCAATTGATCGCCGATGCGGGAGCGACTCTCCTTAGGGACCGTCCGAACGTCACCGGCGTTGCGTTGACACCGTTGGCCGGTGGAACGCTTACCCCTTCGACTACCTACACCTATAAGGTCGTCATGGTCGATGCGATGGGGCGTGAAAGCCTCGCATCGAATGCAACAGTGCAAGGCGCCACCTCGGCGACCGATCGAACCATCCGCTTGACCAATCTGCCGGGACTGCAAGATGGTTACGCCGGGCGACGCATCTATCGAAGCGCCCCTGGGGGAGCGGGACAGTTCGTATTGGTGGGTGAAATCACCAGCAATGCAACCAACATCTTCATCGATACGGGAACCTCTCTGGGAACTCCTCTCTCGATCTTGACCTCCGGTAACATTCGCCCTCGACTCGATGCCTCGTTGGTGATTGATCCCGGGACGGTTGTGAAGCTCGAAGGAGCACGGATTGAAATTGGACACAGCGCGCAGTTGATCGCCGAAGGGACCGTGAACGGGCGCGTCGTCTTCACCAGCAAGCAAGACGATCGCTTCGGTGCGGGGGGAACCTTTGATACCAACAACAACGGGATTCACGGTGCGTCGGATGCGAACCCACGCGATTGGAGCGGTATTTATGCTTCGCCAGGATCCAAATTGCTGATGGATAATGCGGTGGTCGCATTCGCCGGGGGGGTCTCGCGGATCGAAGGTACGTTGAAGGCCTTCAGCCCGATCGAAATTCAACAAGCCGAAGCGCGCATCGCGAACAGTGTTTTCGAAGAAAACGCCAATGGGATGGGTGGACAAGGCCCGATCGATCGGCTTGGGCGTCCAGCAAACGAGAACTATCCGTTTGGAAACAACAACAGCCGAGGAGCCACGGTCTTCATTCGAGGCGCCCAGCCGGTGTTCATTGGAAACATCTTCCAAAACAACGAGGGAACCGCGCTCACCATCGATGTGAACTCGATGGATTCGAAACTCCGAGGGGACTCGGGACGCCAAACCGGTGCAATCGATCGCGATCTAACCCTCGATATGAATGCAGGACCCCTCTTCCGTCGCAACCAATTGTTCAACAACGGAATCAACGGCTTGGAAATTCGAGCCGACGCCGCGACGAACGACCGAAACGCAACCAACAACGGGAACCTTGCAGTTCGCGACATGCCGCGCAATTACCTGAACATCGAAAGTGTTTGGGATGATACCGACATCGTCCACGTTCTGTTCGACTCGGTCGTCGTTTCCAACTTGGAGCATGGAGCCGGCCTCCGACTTCAGAGTGCGATCAACGAATCCCTCGTCATCAAGATGGAGGGACAAGGTTCGAACTTCGATAAAGAGCGTGGAACAGGTTTCACTGCAACAGGGCATTTCAGCAGTACGCCAGATCGCGTTGGGGGGACCATTCAAGTCCTCGGGCAACCTGGCTTCCCTGTTGTCTTCACTAGTTTGCGCGACGATACCGTAGGAGCTGGAACGCAACCGGATGGTCGTCCTCAAACCGACACGAACAACGACGGTATCGCGACGGTACCTCGACCTGGGGATTGGCGAAGCCTCCTCTTCGATTCGTTTAGCAACGACCGAAACGTTCTGACGGTTATGGAGGTCGAGTCCCCGACCACCAGCGCCCCCGGGACCAACGACAACACGATCGTCGCTCAATTCTTAGGATTCCTCGCTGCGAACGCGCAAGCGAGCGACGAGATTCGCAAGATGGGTTTCGTCGTCCAAGGGGTCATCAGCGAACCGAACGATCAAGACGTCTACAGCATCTCGGCGACAGCCGGAACCGAGGTTTGGTTTGACGTCGATTCCACGAGCTACACACTCGACACGGTCATCGAAATCCTCGACTCGAGCGGTGCATTGCTCGCTCGAAGCGACGACAGCTTGGCCGAGCAACTCACCCCCTCGTTGATCGAGATCTCTCCCTTCATCGACCCGACCTCGGTCGCACCTCTGGTCAAGACGAGCGCCGACGTCGCGCGCAAAAACGAGTCGGGATTGCTCAAGGACGACTTCTCCACGAATCCACGAGACGCAGGACTCCGAATGCGACTCCCCGGAATCGCGGGAACGATCAGCACCTATTTCTTCCGAATCCGCTCGAAGAGTGTCGATATCAACAACCCCTCGGCTGGTTTGACAAGCGGTACCTATTCCGTCCAAGTTCGTCTGCAAGATGATCAGGAGTTCGCAGGTTCGATTGTCAGCTATGCCGACATTCGCTACGCGACCAATGGTGTTCACACCACAGGGCTCCCATCCCGTTCTCCTCTGACCGGGGAAGCGCACGTCAACATGTTTGATGGTGTCGACGATGGGATCACCGATGTCGGGAATCTGCAATACACCGATCTCGGAGCGATCAGCGTAGCGGGCCAACTCAGCGGCGGCTCCAACATGATTCGCTTCTCGTTGGGTGATACCGACATGTTGAGCAGTTCGTTCCAAACGCGGTATCCCGTCGTCATCGACGTCGATTACGCCGACGGGCTCAACCGTCCGGATACCTCCGCCTATCTCTTCGGGAACAACGGCATCTACATCGGAACGAGCAGCAACGTGGTCGACGACCAGGCGAACCCTGTCGCTCCACTCGCGGGTTCGGAATTCGCCGATCTCACGAGAGGCTCCTTCGGAAGCCGAGACCCCTTCATCGGAACGGTGGAATTGCCACGCGGTTCGTATGATTTGGCGATCGCCGGCGCTGGAGCAGCTCCTGTTGCGCTCGCCCGAAATACCGTTCTGTTCGATGACAGCTTCGAAAACCTTCCGCACCAGGGGATCAACTCCCCGGTCATGTCGACCTTTATCAATCGTCAGCGGGCGATCACCTCAGAGGCCACCGATCCCGACTACAAGTGGGGGCTCATGAGCGGCGTTGCTCCAGGGGGACACGGCGGAAGCAATGTCTTCGGCTGGACCGCTGGTGGCAAGGCGAACACCGCCACCTCCCCCGACTTCTTGTATTCGAACGCATTTTCGCTCCCTGCGAATTGGGCCGTGTCCGATCCAATCCACTTTTCCATGCGATACCGTTATCCCGATGGAAGTGGCGCTCCTATGCAAATTCGCTTGTTCGACCAATTGGGGACGAACGATACTCCACCGGCTGGAACCATTCCCATTTTCTCCCGTACGCTGACACCTAACGGGACTGAGTGGAATACCTTAGAGGCAGACTTGACGGCGGCTTTCCGGTCGAGTCCCAACACGCGATTCATATTCGAATTTTCCTATCCCAACGCGGCAGCGACCACGGGTGGGGCTACCGGAATCCAGCTAGACGATTTCTATATGGGTATCTGGACTCCTCGATACTCTCCGATCGAAACCTATCGCTGGATCGCAGGAGAAGACTTTGAAGGGGGAATCAACTCAACCGCATCCATGCCGCAGTTGTTCCCAACCATTCCCGCTGCAACCCCTGGACCGACTACATACAACGAGTGGCGAACCGCTACCGCCGGCTTTGGGAACCCCAATCATTCGGGATCTCGCGTTGCCGAGTTCCGCTCCGATGGTTCGGGGAACGAACCGGCGTTGGTCACGAACTTGATCGACCTACGCAACGAGTCGGGTGGAACCAATCTCTACGTAACGTACGATTTCTTCCCGCACGACAACAACGACCATATCCGGATCTATGGAACGGTCGACGGAACCTCTACCCCAGTCCTCTTGGCGAGCAGCCAGCCGGGACAAGCAGCGGTAACGCTGAAACGTACATTGGGGCAATACGACCAAGCCCGAATCTCCCTGACCCAGTTCGAAGGGCGTCAGGTCAACATTTCCATCCAATATGATTCCGACGGCGCCAACCCGACCGGCACCGGGAACCTGGGATACCTCCGAATCGACGATGTGATCGTCGGGATGACAGCGCGCGGGGAGTATGTCACCAACATCTCCGACAGCCGCGAGATCATGGGTGCCAGTGGCGCCGGACAATACCAAGTGGAAATCCGGCAGTCAGATCCGATCGGAAACTTGGCTCCCCTAGAGCGATACGATCGAGGTTCGGTCAGCACGTCCCTTCGCTTTAGCCAAGGGATGGTGATGCCCGACAAGTCGACCTTCATCATGAGTGATGGAGCCTCGCGCGTGACCTTCCAATTCACCTACGATGGACTCTTCGATTTCGGGAACACCCCTATTCGAGTGAGCGCGACCTCCACTCCAGAACAACTTGCGGTTGCAGTGCGGGATGCGATCAACACGATGCACGGGCAGAGCCGACTCCGAATCACAGCAGCGAACAGCGACGGGACCGTCACTGGAACCGCACGCGAGAATTCGCACCTCGTGCTCTTCGGTGAAGTCCAATTCGTCAGTGGCGCGTCGTTGTTCGGATCGGGGATTCTGAAGTTCAACAAGTTCGGGGACATGAATGTTCCTCGAGAGCAAGGTCAGTTCATCGTCTCCTCGACCACGGTAACCAATGCCCGAGACTTCGGGGTATGGGTTGCTCCGGCAGATAAGTATTACGCGGATGGATCTACCTTGACCTCGGGGGCTGCGTCGCAAGGATACGGGCCTCCTCCAACCCTCGGTGGAGCCTATGCACGAAACCTCCCGCAAGACAACCTCGTATCCTTCGGGGTAGCGTCGGGTTCCCGCGCGGAAGCTGCCGGCTTGGCACCTGGAATGGTGGTGGTCAACAACGTCTTCGATCGAAACGGCTTGGGTGGCCTGCATATTCAAGGGGATACTCCACTCTGGAGAATCACGATGCCAGCTGGCCCCGCCGACAATTCGCAGATCCCGGTGGCACCGCCCGATCGCGCGGGATCGGCCATTGATGACGGGGATATTCTGTCGATCAACTTCGGTCGTCAGTCGGTGAACTTCGAGTTTGAGGATATCGCGGGGGCAACAACGGGGACCCCCCAATGGGGGAGCGGTGAAGCCCAAGGGGACGGTTGGTTCCAGGACAATATCCCGATCTACTACCGAGAGGACGGGGGGAACTTGATTCACCGCCCCACCAACAGTTTGGTGGGTTTTTCCGCTGACGAAGTGGTGAAAGCGATTCGGGATGCGATCAACGGGAGCGTTCTCGTATCGAACTTGACCTCCTATAATATGCGAACGTGGGTTGGGACCCCAATCGGCGGATTTGACCCCACTCCAACGCCAGCTTCGATTTATGTCAAGGGTCCGCAGGCGATCACCAATCGAGCTGTCCTAGGTGGAAGCGGACCACTGATCATCGAGCAAGTCGGGGAGTTCACCGCCGCACCGTACGTTCGAGCGGTCAACAATACCGTCTTCGGAAACGACGGTCGGGCTCCGTTCAACGCGAGCACGGTCGATGATTCGGCCAACGACACGATGGCGGGCGCCATCGAAACCTGGCAGGGATTGGCGACCAACCCGGTTGCCTACAACATCAACGCAACGTTGAACCCCGATCCACTTTCGACCGGTTCATCGGACGTCGATATCTACAAGTTCAAGCTGGAAGTGGGCGAACGGGTCTTGATCGACATCGATACCAACGAGACCTCCACCTTGGATGCGGCTCTGAAGATTTTTGATTCGCAGGGGCGTGCAATGCGCATCGGCGGATCCAACGATCCCTTCACGAACGAGTTTGGGCTCGGTCCCGACGACTTAGAGCTGGGTCGAGACCCGTACGTCGATTTCACGGCGACCGAAGCTGGCGTTTACTACGTCGCCATTTCCGCTTCCGGGAATACGAGCTACGATCCCTTGTCCTTCGCGGGTCGACAACGCGGAGGGAGCAGCGGAGACTATTCGATGTCTCTCCAAGTTCTCAAACCACAGCAGTTCGTGATCACGGTCGATGATCCGAGTACCTATGCCAACGGTGCAACTTTCACGATCGACCAAGTCGCCGACTTTGCGGGAACCGGGAATCGTTCTCGAACATTTGAGTTCACCACGACTGGGGCCGGATCGGTCACTCCAGGAAACATCCCCATTCTCATCGGAGCGAACTTCCGAGTTCCCGACGTCGTGAGAGCGATCGTGGGAGCGATCAATTCCGCTGGGATGTTGAACCAGCAGCAACTCGACAACGGTGCGTTTGGTACCGCGAGCCCACTCGCTCCTGTCTCGGCGATCGCAGCTGGGGGTATGGCTGGATTCAATCCGGCAAACGGAATGCCCAATGGCCACGGGGACATCGGTATCAACTCCGGGAATGCACGTGGCAACCAAGTCCAGTCCGGGATCGCGATTTACGCGGGATGGAGCAACGATCAGGTTCCGTTCGACAACACAGCGAACGGGCATGCGTCGTTGGGGATGGGCTACGATCGCCCCCTATC
Organism: uncultured Pirellula sp.; assembly: GCA_964394065.1. GTDB lineage: Bacteria > Planctomycetota > Planctomycetia > Pirellulales > Pirellulaceae > JBKCUI01. Next base: position 11,682 of record CAYMXM010000004.1, read on the forward strand.
TGGCTCGGCGGGATCAACCTCGCCAGGGAACGGTACCAACGAGAAATACGTCGTTGTTCGAAACGCCTCCGTGATTCGTGGCAACGGCGTGATCAAGGTCGATCCTGATTACGATGCGAACAACAATTTGAATCAGATCATTTCGGAATCGGGGATTCTCGTAACCGGCGGTGCCTCGCCGACGTTGCTCAACAACGTTTTCGTCAACGTGCAAACACCGATCGTTCAGGAAGAATCACGCGCCATCAACGGCACCTATATTGCGGCACCCATCGGTCGTGTTCCAGTCACCGGGATGCAGGTACAAGCCTTCGGATCGGGGACGAGCATGCTCGTCCGTCCTTCACCGACCGTCGTATCTGGAACAGCTTCTCAATACCATGAGACCGCAGCCTCCCGCAAATCAATGCAAGCAGGAGTGGAGCGTGGCCCGATCAACATTCCGAACACCGCACTCGACTTCAACATCACCCTGGCGAACACCGTCAAGGCCTTTGTCGATGCTCCTGGTGGACGATTCCTCCCAGCCCCCGGTTCGCCCATCATCGATAGCTCGGTCGATTCGCTAGCAGAACGAGAAGCATACCGAGCGGTGAAGGAAGCGGTGGGAATTTCTCCCAATCCGGTCCTCGCTCCTGATCGTGACCACAGTGGACAACTCCGTGCGGACGATCCTGCGGTCGCTTCGCCGAGCGGTCTCGGGGGGAACGTCTTCAAGGATCGTGGTGCCCTCGATCGTGCGGACTTCATCGGCCCAACCGCCGTGACGGTGACCCCGACCGATAACGATGCCCAAGGGAACGATATCGACGACACCCTTTCGGTCATGAGGCTCAAGGGTGGAACCTATGATGAATTCCGAATCCAATTGAAGGATGGTTTCGAAACCGCCAACCTTCAAGCGGGAACGGGAATCGACGATGACTCGGTCACGGGTCGTGAAGGTGGAAACCGGCTCCCTGGCTCGGTCGTAACCCTCACCGAAAATGGTCGTCTCCTGGTCGAAGGAATCGACTACGTCTTCTCCTACAATGCAACGACCAATGAGATTGTTCTCAAGCCTCTCGCAGGTATTTGGCGAAACGATCGAGTCTATGACATCAGCCTCAACAATAAAGATAGGTTCGTCATCGACGCGGCCTCGGGAGATGTTGTCAACGACGGCGACACGATCACCATCGTCGATTCGATGGGTGGAACCGTCTACTTCGAGTACGACAGCGGTTTCCGATTGCAGATCCCACAAGGGCTCCAATTGCTCGTGCCGATCGCGGGTGGTGGCGCCGGTGGTGTCACCGATGGCGACTCGTTTGTCATCAACGATCGCGAGAACAGCTACACGTTCGAGTTCGATTCCAACAACAACGCGATCGCTGGCAACATCCGCATTCCGTTCTCGCCACTTTCGACGAAGCGAAATGTTGCGGATGCGATTCTGAACGCATTTGCCGTAATACCAACGATCAACGCGCGATTGCTCGACAATGACGACGTCTTCATCGGAGCACCGCTCGGAAGCTACGTGGACACGACCGATACTCCAGCTCTCGGCCAGCCGAACTCAACTCTCGCGTTGTTGATCCCAGCGTTGGGAACTCGACCAGGTGGTATCACCGATGGGCAAACCTTTGGTGTGTCGGATGGACGAACTAGCCTCGTCTTCGAGTTCGATAGCGATCGCGATTCCTCCCCAGGAAACGTTCGGGTCGACATCTCGGCGGCGAGCACTCCCAACGATGTCGCTCAAGCCCTCCTCGTAGCTCTTTCGAACTCGGGGCTTGGGGTCAATGCGACCATCGTGGATGACAGCAAGGTTCACCTTTCCCTTCCTGCCGCTGGTCAAATCGACGTTCTCAACACGAACTTGAAAGAAGTCGGTGTTTCGAGATCGCTGGCGGACGGGCAATCGGTCACGATTTCTCGAACGACCCCTGCGGGAACCACTTCGACCACGTTTGAATTCACCTCCGACGGAACCGTTGCTCCGGGCAACCTGCCAGTCCTAACCTCCAACGCGGATACGCAAAGCGATCTTGGTGACAAGCTCGCGCAAGCGATACGAGACGCCAACATCGGACTGCAACCGCGCCATGTCGGCGACGGCAATATCTTCATCGGTGGAACGGAAGAGTTCTCCATCTCGGTCGCGAACGCACCGACGGTGGGGCTGTTTGGTCGACCTGGTATCCGCGACAACACGACGCTCGATATCTTCGGCACCCTGTTGCTGCAACTACCTCGCGAAGGTGGTAGCGCGATCGCCGACAATTCGACCTTCACGATCGCAACCGAAACCGGAGCTGCTATTTTCGAATTCGATAGCAACTTCAGCGGTCCTTCCCTGCCAGGGAATATCGTAGTCCGCTATGCAGAATCGACCTCGGCGGCAGATCTCGTGACCATCCTCCTCCCCCTCATTCAATCGGCGGGACTCGGAATCGTACCGCGAGATGCTGGCGAAGGACGGATCGACGTAGGGCTTCTCCAGAACTCGGCGGTGAACGTCAATGATTCAGGAATCGTCCTCTCCCGAGGCAACGTCTCGGACGGCGATTACTTCGTCATCAACAACGGAAGTATTTCGGTGACGTTCGAGTTTGAAAACTTGAGCATCGGAGATGGTCGAGATCCCAACCACACGGGCATTCGCTACAACAATCAAAGCAGCCGTGAGGATGTCTTTGCGGCGATGAAAGCTGCGATCGAATCGTCTGCTCTCGGTCTGCAAACCGAGATCACTTCTCAGGGATTGCGGTTGCTCGACAACGCGAGGTACACGACCAACATCGACAACGCTCCATCGTTGATCTCCTTCGGGGTTCCTGGCGGTGCGATTCCGATCGGCTTCGTGCAAGACCAGTCCTTCACGGCCCAGGACATGCGCAATGCGATCATTCGAGCGATCAATCAAGCAAACCAATCGGGGCAAACCAACCTCTTCGCGAAGGTTCGTGGAGGCTCGACCCTCTTCGTCGAGAATGCCGTGAACATCAGCAACGATGTCGCGAACTTCTACTTGCGTGGAATCCAAGATCTTTCGGGTAACTTCCTCCGAAGCAACCGCATCAACAACGAAACCCAGTTTACGATCCTGATGCCGGGAACGTTGCTCGACTTCGGGGATGCACCCGATCCGGTCTCCACCACGCCAGGTCGTTATCCCACCTTGCTCTCGTCGGATGGTGCACGGCACGTTTCGAACGCCACACCACTCCGCTTGGGTTCGCTGATCGATTCCGAGTTGGAAGGGCGCACCTCGCCACTCGCCGATGGAGATCAAGGTGACGATGGGGTAACCTTTGCGTTCCAGAACCTCTCCCTCCCGATGTTCACCCATACCGTGGAAACCGAGATCACCATCACGCTATCGGCGGGTGGTTTTGTCGACGGATGGATCGACTTCAATGGCGATGGTGATTGGGACGATCCCGGTGAACACATCATCAATAATTTCGAAGTCGACTCGAACGAGCTGACCCACACGTTCCTGGTGAAGATCCCTTCGACCTTCCCGATCCCAACGACCGGGTTCGATTCCTACGCACGCTTCCGTACCTCTTCGGCGGGGAACATGCTCCCCACCGGGCTCGCGCTCGACGGGGAAGTGGAGGATTACTTGGTCCGTATCGTTCCAGGGCAACCACCGGTTGGCGTGGCGGATACCTACACCGTGGGTGAAGATTCCACCATCGGAATCGTTACCACCGACGCGACTGGAAATAGCACCCCCAACTTCGTCAACGACGACGGGGTTCTTGCGAACGATTTGAACGGCCAGAGTTTGCCGATCTCGGCGAGACTTGTCACGGGACCCGCGCACGCAGCTCCAGGATTCGTCCTCCAACCCAATGGCTTGTTCACCTACATCCCAGCTCCCAACTTCTACGGAACCGACACCTTCGTCTATCGCGCTTACGTGACGTTGGATGCTGCGAGAGGCGAATACATCGAGGCGACGGAAGACACCACGGTTACCATCCACGTAACTCCGGTGAACGATGCACCGACCGCTTCGAACTTTACTCTCTCCCTCGACGAAGGAAGCGTCCTGACGCTGACGACCGAGGAGATTGTCACCCACTCGGGTGCGACACCTGGGCCGGCGAACGAGTCGGATCAAACCCTCACCCTCTCGCTTCCCAACAATGTTTCGCAACATGGCGGCTCCCTCTCGGTAGTCGCAGGAGAGCTGATTTACACCCCGCCGACTGGATTCACCGGCACCGACACCTTCGAGTTTCGACTCACCGACAATGGGATCACAGGAACCCTGCCCGATGGGCGTTCGGTGATCGCTACCATCACGGTAACTGTCGAGGATGTGAACGATCCACCGGTGACCACACCTGTTTCGTTTACGACCCCCGAAGACGTAGCCTACACCGCAGCGATCAGTTTCATCATCGCGGGAGATCACGCTGGGGAAGCGAATCAGACGATCAGCTTTACCGGGGTAGATGCAACGAGTGCTGAAGGCGGAACGATCATCGTCTCCGGCAACAACATCATCTACACCCCTCGTGCAGACTTCAACGGAACCGATCGCTTCTACTACTTCATTACCGACAGCGATCCTGCCGATCCTCGCACAACGCGAGGAACCGTCAACGTCACGGTGACATCGGTCAACGATGCTCCTAGGGTTCTGGCACCGTTGGGATCGATGAACTTTGTCGAGGACGATCCCGAAAGGACGATCGACCTGACGAATCACTTCTTCGATCCTGATACGGTGACCAACGGGGACGTACTCTCCTATCGAGTCGTCAGCAACAGCAATCCTGGATTGATTCAAGTCAACTTCAACGGGAACACGATGTTCGTTCGCCCACAAGCGGATGCGAACGGAAATGCAACGATCGTTGTCGAAGCGAGAGACTCCTCGAACGCCACGATCACCAGCACTCTCACGGTCTCGGTGTCGTCGCTTGAAGATACACCTCGATTGATCAATCCGTTGCCGAATGTCAACGTGAACGAAGACGAAGCCATTCCGCCGATCGTTCTTTCACCCAACCATTTCTTCGACCCGGATGTCGGAACCAATGGGGACCAATTGACCTTCACGGTCCAGGTGACCAACCCAGAGCTCGTCTCGGCAACGATCGTCAACGGAGTACTGCAGCTCACGTTGCAACCCGATGCCAACGGCGCTTCCGGGGTCACGGTGACCGCGACCGACCTGCTCGGGAACTCGATTTCGGACAGCTTTGATGTCATCGTTTCTTCGGTCAATGATGGACCGATAGCGGTGAACGATCTCTACTATGTGCAGCAGGCAACCTCGTTCACCACGACCGATCCGACGGGCAACCTGACGCCAGATGCGAATGACAACGGGGTTCTTGCGAACGACAACGATCCGGAAGGAAACACGTTCACAGCGCGCTTGGTAACGGGTCCACAGCACGGCACACTGACGTTGAATCCAGACGGAACATTTACCTACCGATCGAACAACAACGTCCCGGTCGGAACGATCGATACGTTTACCTACGAAGGTGTGGATCAGTTCGGTGCGGTCGGAACGCGAGGTACCGTTCAGCTCAACATCGGCAATCCTCCACCTTCGTCCCACCGGAACCCAGTCAACAATCTGGACGTGAATGCGGATGGTTACATTTCTCCTCTCGACGTTTTGATCGTTGTCAACTACCTGAACTTCCAAAGCCGACCAAGCATTCCGATTTCGGATCTGGCCCCAGCTCCTCCTTACATGGATGTCGACGGTGACCGATTCATCACTCCTCTCGACGTCCTCGCCCTGGTGAACTATCTCAATGCGAGAAGCAACCAACATGGAGAGGGTGAAGGCCAGTTGGTCGGAGTGGATAGCGCCGAGCCTTCCGTCGCCGAAGCGGCTGCCGCTGGAACCGTGGTCGTCGGAGTCGACACAGCAACCTCGGTTCAAGATCTGAGCTGGAGCGGTTCGGTAGCGAGAAACCAAGTCAACGAAGAGTTGGCTCTCGCATCCCCGGCTGGTGCAGCAACAACCGGAGCCAAAGAGAATGTCGAGATGCAACGTCAATTGTTTGCGTATTACACCGACGTAGACGATGATGAAACGGATGACATTGCAACGGCGCTCGTCGACCAAGGAGAGGCTCAAAACGAGGCTCTCGATGACTTCTTCGCTGACTTGTTCAGCAATTAGTAACCTACTTTAGTAACCAACTTTAAGGCGGCGGACCTCCAGTGTGAGGTCCGCCATCCCCCACTTAGTTCCCCTCCCAAACCAACGCTCAGATACAAGCTCCTCGAAGGTCTGCAAAATGGGTATTGACTCCTCCAAGTCTGCGGTTCGAATGCAATCGGTCATCAACAAGAAGCGAGCTCAGTTTCGCCGATTGGTTTGCGAAGGTCTCGAACAAAGACTTCTGCTGGCGGCAGACGGTCCACGTCTGTTGTCGGTTGCTCCCAACGCGAGCGAGCTCCTTTCCGTAACTCGCGAGAATGTCCTTCATGAGTCACCTCGCGAACTCGTTCTGCGGTTCGACTCCGATGTCTCTCAAGCCTCTCTCGCCTCAGGGATTCAGATCTTCCGATCCGGAGGGGATGGAGCGTTTGGAGCGGATGTCAACGGGAACAACCCGATCGCCGATGTTCGAGTCCTCCCTGCGTTTCTTGATTTTGGGGAATCGAATCGAATCGTCATCGCCCGATTCTCGCAACCGTTGGTCGATGATTTCTATTCGGTCCAAGTTCTCGGAGTTGGGAGTCCAAGCCCCGTTTCGAATGCGGCAGGACAGAATCTGTTGCCACGGATTGCAGGGACCGATCGAGACACCTACACGTTCGACCTGGAGTTGGGGACCAAGATCATCGCCGTCGTTCCTCAACCGGTCGTGCGACAAGGAGATGGTTCCCTGTCTCGCCTAGGGGATACGGTCGAAGTCTACTTCAACGATCCTGAACTCTACAACCAACCGGTCACGACCGGTCCTGGTGTGAATCCAACGGTCGTGGATCCTCAATTCTACAACTTGATCCTAACCCAGGACACGGTGAGCCCGAACGACGATCAAGTCTTCCGTCCGACCTCGATCAGCTATGATCCGGTTCTCATGAAGGCAACGCTGACGTTTGCTTCCAATTTAGAAGCCCTCTCGCCAACCCTCCCTGGGGCGGGAACGTTCCGTTTGCGAGTTGGATCGAGCGAAGCGATCGCCAACATCACGACCCCAGTGGCACCTCAACGATGGGCTCCTGGCACGGATCCGGGGAGCGTATTGAATCAAGCGGTCAATATCGACAATAGTGTGGGAACGCTCAACGGTTCCTTCTCGACGGTCATCACCGAGCAGATCGTAACGAACGCTTCCACAACGGGGAATCCAACCCTTCTTCTCGACTATCCTGGGAGCATTCACGATCCAGGGCACCGGGATATTCAGGATGAGGTCCACGTGGAGGGGAGGGACGGAAGTCCCGGGATAACGGTTCGCTTTTACAGTTTCATGGATAACCAACCTTATGGAACCGACGTGTTGGGCCGCCCACTCTTCACTTCCATCACGCAAGAACAACGAACGCGTGTACGTGAGGTGTTCGAGTTCTACTCGATGCAGATGGGGATCGATTTCGTGGAACGAGTCGGGACGGTCGGCGGAGGAGACATTCAAGTCGTCGTCGGCGATATGGCTCCCCTCGGGATCGTCAGCGGCCCAGGCGATGTGGCGGGGGTTGCGGGAGGAAATCTCGCGATCATGGACGGTGCCGAGAACTGGGACAATTCGTTTGGTTACGGGTCGAACATAGCGGGAAGCTTTTTCACCGTTGCGATGCACGAAATCGGGCACTTGCTAGGTCTCGGCCACACCTATGAGCTTCCACCGGGAGCGATCATGGGAGATCAAGCGATGCTAGGGCGAGCCGGAAATCCACTCGAACAGATCTTCCCTAGCGCTGCCGATGTCGTCCACGGACAGCACCTCTATCGCCCTGACAATCGAGACGCCGATTTGTACAGGTTCGAGATCCCTGCTAGCCAAGCAGGGGAGGTTCGAATCGAGACCTTCGCAGAGCGGCTCAACAACTCGAGCAATCTCGATACCTATTTGACCCTTCTGAAACGAGAGGCGGACGGCTCCCTTTCCATCGTCAGCGCGAACAACAACTACTTTAGTGACGACTCGTTCATCCGCGCCGATCTCGGACCCGGGGAATATTTCATTTCGGTTACGGGTAAAGGAAACGAAGACCACAGCCCATTGGTAAACAACTCGGGTAGTGGCGCGGTGAGCGCTGGAACCTATCAGCTCCGCTTCGATTTCAAGTCGACCACGGTCGGTCATCTCTCGGAACAACGTGCCGGCTCTACCGCCCTAGGAACCGAATTTGACGGGGATGGGGACGGCATAGCAGGGGGAGATTTTAACTTCTGGTTCCGAGCTGCTGCACCTTACTCGGGAGCGACTTTACCTGGAGACAACAACGGCGTCGGAAGAACCCTCTACGTCGATAAGGTATATGTCGGTAGCAATCCTGTCGGCTCGCTTGCACGTCCGTTCCGCAACATCTCCGATGCGATCGCCGTGGCGCGCCCAGGGGATGTCGTTCGGGTGATGGGGGACAACCGAACTCCCGGCAATTTGACGGATGATCGGGCCTATGAAATCGGAACCGGGGGGGCAGCCATTGGAACTCTACCCGATGGAGCAACGTTGGACGTCCCCAACGGTGTGACACTCGTCATCGACGCAGGGGCAATCCTGAAGTTTGGGGGAGCCGGTATCCTGGTCGGGAGCAACGACTCGACGACCGATCGAAGCAACGCCTCCATTCAGGTCCTCGGCATTCCGGGGCGTCCTGTCTATATGACCAGCTACTTCGATCAATCCTTGGGGATCGACACCAACCCGTTGAACACAACTCCAACGGCGGGTGACTGGGGTGGGATCGAAATTCGAAACGACTTCGATCGCGCCCAAGGTCGGTTCGATCGCGAGCGCGAAGGGGTCTTCCTCAACACGATCTCCAACGCGGATATTCGTTACGGAGGTGGTCAGATCGGGGTCGGTGCGCGCGCACGTGTGGTAAGCCCGATCAACCTTTCGGAAGCGCGTCCCCTCATTCTGAACAACACGATTACCCGAAGTGGGGATGCGGCGATCAGCGCCGATCCGAACAGCTTCGAAGAAACTCTCTTCACGGAATCTCGCTATCAGCAGGTAGGAGCGTTCGTTCCGAACTACCAACGGGTTGGCCCGGACATCCGCTCCAACACCATCTCGAACAACACTATCAACGGATTGTTCGTCAAGATTGAGACCCTCGCCGGTGGTGGTCTCCAAACCTTGAGCGTCCCAGGACGTATCGATGATTCGGAAATCACGATTGTTCTTGGCGAAAACCTTCTCATCGAAGGAACGCCAGGTGGATCCGCGATCGAAGCGATTGGACCGAATGTTTCCTTGGTCACACGCACTCCCTCCCCGACGGTGTTGGGGGATCCAGCAGGTTTTGCTGGAGCGACGACCGCGGAGTATGTGGTCACGTACGTCGATCGATTCGGACAGGAAAGCCTTCCGAGCGCACCGATGACGGTCACCGTGGCGAACGGTCAAAAGGTTACCCTTGGAAACCTCCCAGTCGCTACCCTCGACTACGTCTCGCGAAAGCTTTATCGAAACGACAATGGTGAGACGTCGGGTGGAACCAAAGTCTACAAACTGGTAGCGAACCTCAACCGAGACAACTCACAGTACGTCGACTTCGGACGATCGATTGCAGGAACCTTGCAAACGCAAGGCTTGACCTCGGTCCAACGCGCACGTCGCGACGCAAGCTTGGTGGTCGATCCCGGGACGGTCATCAAGTCCTTGGGGGGGCGGATCGAAATCGGGGTCGGTGCGACGATGATCGCCGAAGGGACGAAGTCGAAACCGATCGTCTTCACCTCGCGTCTCGATGACCGATACGGGGCGGGTGGAACCTTCGATACCAACAACGACGGGAGCAGTGTCGGGGCCCCAGGAGATTGGGCAGGTATCGTCTCCCGACATCTCGGGGAACTGAGCCTGGATCACACCATCGTCACCTTCGGGGGAGGGAACTCGCGGGTTCCCGGGGGATTCGCATCCTTTAACGCGATTGAAATCCATCAATCGACTGCGCGAATTGCAAACTCCTTGATCGAGTACAACGCTTCGGGAACGGGAACGCGAGGCAATACCAACCGGGACGGTCGTGGTGTCAACGATGAAGCAGCCATCTTCGTCCTGGCGAGCCAACCGGTCATCCTCAACAACGTCATTCGCCACAATTCGGAGGGAACCGGTAGTGCAACGGCGGGAACCGCAGCGATCAGTATCGATGCGAACTCCTTGAACTACAAATCGATCCGCGATCATGGTCGATCGACAGGGCTCAACGAACGAGAGCCTATTGGAATCGGTAACTTCGGCCCCTTGGTGAGCAACAACCGTTTGGGTGGAAACGCGATCAACGGGATGATGGTTCGCGGTGCGACCTTGATGACCGAGAGCGTTTGGGATGATACCGATATCGTCCACGTTTTGACCAGCGAGATTGTCGTCCCCGATTTCCATACCTATGGCGGTCTCCGCTTGATGAGTAGCGCTGGCGAAAGCCTCGTCGTGAAGTTGAGTGGTGCGCAGGCAGGCTTCACCGCCGGTGGACGCCCTCTGGACATCACCGATCGGATCGGGGGTTCGCTCCAAATCCTCGGTAGCCCAGGCTTCCCCGTCGTCTTGACCAGCCTCGCCGACGATACGATCGGTGCCGGGTTCGACTACGCAGGGCGTTCGATGCTCGACACCAACAACAACGGAAATGCGACCACGCCTCAGCCTGGTAGCTGGCGTTCGGTTCGATTCGATCCGTTCAGCAACGATCGAAACGTCGACCAACTCTACGAGCAGGAACCCGACCTCCTTTCAAACGTCGGCTTCAACGATCTGCCGAACACGGCGGAGTATATCGGTGCGCTCGCTCCCAATCTTTCGAGCGGGGATGAGAATCTGCGCCTTGGGTTTACCGTTACAGGATCGGTTGCGGCACCTAGCGATCTCGACGTCTATCGTATTTCAGGTGTAGCTGGAACAACCGTATGGTTGGATATCGATCAAACTTCCGGCAACTTGGATTCCGTACTGGAGTTGATCGACGGAGATGGTCGAATCATTGCCTTGAGCGATAACTCTCTAAACGAGTCGTTGCTTGGATCCACCTATTACAACCCGGCTTTGATTCCTGACGGGCGTGTTTTGCCGATGGATCAAGATCCCCATGCGCTTCACAACGCATCTGCCCCCGTCGACTTGGATACCCTTGGAATCAATCCACTCGACGCAGGTTTCCGCGTCGTCCTTCCAGGGTCGGCAGGGAGCGTTAACAATTACTACATTCGGGTTCGAAGCAGCAATCTTTCTTCCGTTCCGACTGCGTCTGGAGTGGATCGAAGCAATCCTAACCGACTGACAGACCCCGCTCTTGTCAATCAAGGAATCACAGTCGGACAGTACAAGCTGCAGATCCGTTTGCAACAAACGCAAGAGGTCGCAGGTTCGACGGTTCGTTTTGCGGACATTCGCTACGCCACCAACGGGATCGAAGCGTTGGGGACGCCTTACCATTCCCCATTGATCGGGGACTTCGCCGAAACGAACCCGAACGAAACGAGCAATGCATTTGTCTCGCAAGCGTTGGGGAATCTTCTCTCGAGCGATCGAGGGAGTCTCTCGGTGGCGGGGCAATTTGTGGGGGCGGACTTCGTCGACTTCTATAGCATCAACGTTTCACGAGACTCGATCCAGCAGGTAAGCACTACGCCGGCTGCCCACGCATCGGTCATCTTCGACATCGACTATGCCGATGGTCTAGGGCGCGCGAATACGCAGCTTTGGATCTTCGATAGTACCGGTCGATTGATTCTTACCGGAGACGATTCGAACATCATCGACGATCAACCCGGGGCGAATCGGGGAAGTGATACCTCCGACTTGACGCGCGGTTCGCTAGGAAATCGGGATGCCTACATCGGCCCGATCGAGTTGCCGCTGGGGACTTATTACGTTGGTGTTTCCAACAAGAGCCAGAGCCACGTAACGATGCGTCAGTTCTCCGATGCTGATGGGGGTGGCTTCGCAAATATTCGAGTCGAACCGATCGATTCGGTGCGCCGCATTTCGGAAGATCGATTCGATCCCGCCTACGCACGCCCCACCAATGCCGTTGCACCGATTCAGGTCAGCTTCGACGCATCGAGTCCGACCAGTTCGATGTTCGTTCCTTATAACCTGTCGGATGTGACTCTCTTTTCAACAACAGGTCGCAACATTCAGTTCGTCAATCCTCTCACCGGGGTACAGGAGGCTATCTATAGCACGAACGGAACCCAGGCGGTGAACTTCGGAGTGAATAGCGCGTTGTTGGGATTAGCAGTAACTCCTGGTGGACAAGGGATCGCGTATCAACGCCCGGCGAGTGGGAATATAACCGACGGCAATCAAGGAGCGTTTGTTGCGTTGGATCTCGGCAATGGAACCGTTGCAGCTGGAACCAGTGGACTCATTACAACCACGACTCGCCAAACTCCCAACAGCAACCCTGCTACCTATGAAGTGATCTCGGTGCCGAACGCAGGAGGCAACAACGGCGTGGGAACAACCTTCACCGCCTTGACCTTCGCGCAGATTGCAAACGTGGACCTTGGAGGAGGCGCTTTAGCTGCCAGCCTTTGGGGGGTCGCACAGCGAAACGGAGGAGGGAACCAACCGATCATTGGTATCGTCAACAATACCCCGACCGCCGTTGGAATCGGGGCTCCCGTCGTCAGCCAAAACATCCTCTACCGGCTTTCCTCTTACAACACCGGAACGATGGGAACCGCCTTGGATCCTACCAACCTTCCGACCCTGAATGCGGCGCAGCGGGGAATGGGGGCTGGAACGGGTGTACAAGCACACGGCTTCTTTGTGAAGCCGGATGGATTGGTCACAACCCTGGGCTCGGCTGGTGGTGCAAACTTCAGGATCCTTGCATCAGGAAGTGGAGCAGATCAAGACGTTACCCTCCAGTTTATCAACGCGGGGAATCCGAATGCCACGCCACCCAACGCCCCAACCATTTCCGTGGATGTCCCCACGCGAGCCATCACCATCGATTTGAACGGGGGTGGAGCTACCCTGCAGCAAATCCGGGCGCTCCTGTTGAGTCCTCCAGCGAGCACCTTGGTTTCGGTTTCAACGATAACGGGGGATCCAACAGAGCGCGTTGGGTACACAGGGAATACAACCCTCCCAATCCCAGCGAGCCGCAACTATACCGACAGCAACGGGAACATCCGGACCAACCCAGCGGATGGACAGGTTACGGGGCTAGCGTCGATCGGAACTCGCCTTTATGCCGTTACGAATGCTGGGGAATTGATGGGGATAAACCCAGCGACGAACCAACGCCACGTATATTCGAATTCCTACCTCGTTCTCAACGATCCTCAAACGGGACAACCTATTCAGTTTAATGCGTTGACGACTGGGCCACGAAACGTTGCGGACCTCCCAGGTGTCGATTATTCGCAGATCCTCTTTGGGGTTTCCACCACAGGACGGATGTACGCCTTCAACGCAAACGGGGAATTCCAGAACATCTTCACGCGAGGGTTGCCGTACGTCGACTCAGCCTCGTTCAGCGGAACCACGGGGATTCAATTCTCCTCCTTGGATTCGAACCTTTGGCACAGCTCGCTATTCAACGAAGCCGAAGCAGGGCATGGTCGCCCTGCAACCTTCAATCGTTCGAACGATGGGCAAACAACTCGCAACTTCTCGCTCCGATTCGGATATGCCGACCCGACGGCAAATCTCGGGGCGCAGCCAGGGAACTATAACGGTATCTACCGAGTTCCGGACTTGTACAACACCGTTTCGGCACCCGGTGGTGCGCGCGGAGCGATCGAAAGCGCAGTCCTCGATTTGACGGAGTATTCGGCAAACGACCAACCGTACCTTTACTTCAACTACCGCTTGGAAACCCAGAATAGCAACACCGCGATCGGTTCCAACCAAGCGGCATTGGACACGTTCCGTGTCTATGCGATGCAAGAGGATGGCTCCTGGATTCTCCTCGGGACGAATAACTCTCCCGAGATGAACAGTAGCGCCTCTGGGCAGCGGATCGACTTCGGAGCGGCGCAACGCCAATCCGGATCGGATGAATTCGATTGGCGCAACACCGGCTTGAACGGAACCGTCAATCAAGATTTCTTCGGGCTGCCTCGAATGACGACGGAGTTTTTTGACAACGCTGGCTGGCGACAAGCTCGTATCAGTCTCGCATCCCTCGCCGGCATGAAGAATGTGAAACTTCGGTTCGAGTATGCAACCGGCGGAGATTTCAGAACGATCACCACGGGACTGCAAGCCGACTCTACACGAAATGGATTGGAATTCACGGCAGTTCCCGGAGAGCTTTTCAATGACTCGAACGGTCTCCCCGCCCAAGTGCAGGGATTCAACGTCACCGCCTTAACACCAACGGGAGCTACCACAACGCGCGCTTTCGAGTTCGATCTCGGACTCGTCCTGAGTGTACCAGGAGCACCGAGCTTCAAGGCTGGGGACGAGATCCGTATCGGCACGGACGTGTTCACGTTCTCGGCGACCGCAGGTCCTACGAATATCCTTCTTTCCCCAGGACCGCAAGCTCAAGCGCAGAGTATCGCGGATACCCTGCGAAACAATGGGTACGACGTTGCGATCAGCTCCCTGGTGGGTTCCATTATCAACGTCTACGCAAAAGATGGCGTCTTCTTGACGGACGCGACTCCGATTTCTATCGTTGGCGCGGATCCAAACATCATCATCGGACGGCCTGGTACCGTTGCCGGTGCGGCTCCGGTTTTCGTCCATAATGCGATGACCGCAGCTGAGGTCCGAGATGCAGTTCGACAAGCACTAGCCCGCGAACTCAATGCTGTAGGTCAAGAAAGCAATACGAACGTATATCGAGTTCGTGATAACACGATCCTGATCCACGGGGCACAAGCTCAATTAACGGGTATAGCCGGAGCGGGGAGCGGGTTGCGGGTGACTGCCATCGCAAACAATAGCCCAATGCAGTCGAGCGGGGGTCGCGTGGGGGATATGTTCGGTCCTATGAACGCATCCAACCCGCTGTTTAGCGCTTCGTTCGCAACTCAGTCGAACCGAGTCCAAGGGCTGCAAATCGATGATATTATCATCGGCTTCGCAGAGCGGGGAGAAACGGTCTTCAACGCTCCCACCGGAAATCAAAGCTTTTCGGGAACACCGTTCTACAGCCCGATTTACTCCACGGGTGGCTTGCGCGCTTGGGAAATTGAAACTGGCACTTACCAACTAGAAGCTCGCGTTGGGGCAGACTATGGTACGACCCCTGAGAGTGGCGAACTCGTCCTAGCCGGGGGGGGAAGAACTTTCGAAACAAACGATCGTCTATCGAAGTCCCTCGCATTGCACTTCAATCCCAACTACGGTTCGGGCCTCCTCTGGGACGGTGATTACTTCACCCTGAGCGATGGAGTGAACATTGCGACCTTCGAATTTGATATCGTGAACTCACCCGCCGACCCAACGGCCGGAGTCGCTTCAGGGAACATTCCTGTTTCCATCACCCCCGCCTCTACCCCAGCAGAGATCGTCCGGGCAATTCGAGATGCAATCAACGGCCCGACGGCGCAGGCGATTCTCAAACTCACCGCTTCGACAGGTGGAGACATGCGGCTGGGAACGCTTGAAACTGACCCGCGATCTTTGAGAATCGATTTGCACGGACCCGCCGCTGCCGACCTCGTCGGTGGATTGTCCGGTTTCGCTTCGGGCTTCGTCCCTCTCACAGCGACACGCTACGGTCAAGAAACCGGGTTCGGTGAGGATCTCGGAGATGCGAACTCCGTTCGTGACCAGGGTCAATTCATCGTTTCGTCGACCACCGTACGAAACTCACAAAATTACGGGATCAATCTGGATGCGGCTTCGCAAACCCAGCCCGTTTGGTCTGGCCTCACCGGGACTAGACCTTATCCAGGTGCCGCTCGCAACATGGTCACCTTGAACATTTCGAATGTCGTTCCTGGCGCCGTCTTGATGAACAACGTCGTCTATGCCAACGGCGTCGGAGGGATCAACATCAGTGGAGATACCGCCAATACCAACGGCGCTCCTCCCAAACCGATTGCACGGGTTGTCAACAATACGATCTACGGCAACGGATCAGGAACGGGGATCAACGTCGGGGAGGGAGCGAGCCCCTATCTCCTCAACAATATCGTCGCCAACTTTGCGACTGGGATCTCCGTCGCTGCCGATAGCGTCTCAGGAACCATCGTCGGGGGTACGCTCTATCAAAGAAACGGTGCGAACTTGACCGGAGGTGGAACGCAATCCTTCTCGATCGTTCTCGCAGATACCGCTCCTCTCTTCAACGATCCGGCGAACGGTAAGTTCTATCTCGCCTCCCTCTCCCAAGCGATCGACTCCTCGATCAGTTCGTTGGAAAACCGAGCGAGTATCGAACAGGTGAAAGCAGGGGTGGGACTCCCAACAAGCTCCATCCTCGCTCCAACTTTGGATATCAACGGACTCCGTCGAAGCGACGATCCATTGGTGAACACCCCAGCCGGTATGGGGCAAAACGTCTTCCTCGACCGTGGTGCGATCGACCGTGTCGACTTCTCCGGTCCAGAAGCTATTCTCATGCGTCCGCTGGATAACGACTCCCTCGGAAACGACCGAGATGCGTCCCCCACGAACCTTTATCTCTCGCAGGGAACCTATGACTTCTTCGAGATCCTTCTCGACGAAAGCTCGGGAACTGGGGTCGATTCGCAAACCGTCAATGATCAATCGGTCATCATCACCGAAAACGGTCGACGCCTGATTCCAGGTAGCGACTACGAGTTTGGCTACAGCGCCAACAGCCGGACCGTGCGACTCACACCGTTGGGCGGGTTCTGGAGAACGGACAGCATCTACGAAATCACGATCGTCAATCAGCTTTCGTATCGACTCGACGTTCCTGCAGCCTCCGCCGTCACCGATGGCGCTCAAATCCGTTTCCAAGTCGCTGGGGAAGAGTACGTCCTCGAGTTCGACAGCAACAACGCGGTCTCCAGCGGTGCCATCGCAGTTCCCTTCGAATCGACGATGACCCGCGCCCATTTGGCGGGACAGATCAATCGAGTCCTCCGCTCCCAAACCTTGACCGGCGCCGGTCTGAAGTCCTTCACCCTCGCCGGCGATACGCTGCTCCTCTCGGGGGCGACCAACCTAACTTCGGGGATCGGCTCGGTCTCGATCGCCCCAGTCCGCGATATGGCGGGGAACAATCTCCAAGCCAACCGCTCCAACTCGTTGACGCAGTTCACCATCGTGATGAACGAAGTTCGCTTCGACTTCGGCGACGCGATGGAACGTTCGGGAACCGGTTCCCACAGCTCGACTCTCGCCACGAACAACGGGTCGAAGCATGCGATCTTCCCGATCGATGAACCCCTCCTCGTGCTCGGCCAATACGTCGACTTCGACGAAAACGGACAACCGAGCAATGGGGCCGACGGTGATGACAACGATTCGATGGTAACCTACTCCGCAGCGATGCCTTTCTCGATCGGAGAGGTCGGCCCAGCGCGGCTCATCGTTGCGGCGAAGAATCCTGCGATGATCGGGCGAAGCATTACGATCTCGGATCACGTCAACCCACCCGTGGTCTTCCGATTCACCGATGGCCCAACCTCCCTACCTGCCGAGGAAGTCGCCGTCGATATTCAGTCAGCAACGACCGCCGACGAAGTGGCTGAGGCCCTTCGCACTGCTATCGATCTCCATGCGATTCAAACCGGACGCGTCTTCAATCTCATGGCTCGCCGCAGCGGAAATATCCTGACCCTCGGCGGAGATGATACGAACCGCTTCCAACTTGCCGACATGCAGGCACTCGGATTCATCCAGCGAGACCAAACGGGCTCGTTGACCATCGTCATGGCAAAGCAAAACAGCGCGGGAACTCTGATGGATGGTCAGATACTCACCATCGCCGATGGCTCGGGACGAGAGGTGAACTTCCAGGTCATCGACACGTCGGTAGGAGTTCCCTCCTCGACGATTGGAAGCAACATCGGCGTTCGTATTGCACTTCCAAGTGCAACCGATGCATCGATCGCAACCGCTTTCCGAGACGCTATCAACGCCGCGATCGGAGCGGGGCGACTCCATCTACCGATGGTGACGCAATCGGGGAACGAACTTCGTATTCTCGCCGATGATGAAGATGGAGTTCAATTCCAAGGTGTCTTCAACCCCGCATCACCTCCGGTGACCGTGACGATCACCGCATCGAATGCAGGTTACATCGACGCTTGGGTCGACTGGAACCAAGACAACGACTTCGATGATGAAGGGGAGAAGATGATCAACTCCATCTTCGTCGTCCCGGGTGAGAACACTTTCACTTTTGCAACTCCAGCCGGAGCGGTTGTCGGTTATACCACCGCGCGATTCCGATTGAGCTCCACGGGGGGACTCACCCCTGCTGGACTCGCCATCGGTGGGGAAGTCGAAGATCACGTGATTGAAATCGTGGCAGGGGATCCTCCACAGACCGTCAACGACCCATCCACCCCTGCGGGTCAGTATCGGGTTCTCGAAGATGGAGTTTTGGTGGTCGACCGTGCGAACGGCATCCTTGCAAACGACATCAACTCCGGCGAGATGTGGGTCTACGATTTCGATCCGAGCACTCCGACGATGGAACCAGTCGTTGCACCGATGCACGGAACCTTGGAGTTCATCCCCGAGGCGAGCGGACCAGATGCGGGTGAGTACAAGGGGGCTTTCCGATACGTTCCCAATCGCAACTTCACCGGTATCGATACCTTTGTTTATTTGGCGAGAAGCGCTCGCTTGATCTCCAGCACGCCAGCGACGGTGACGATCAACGTCCTTCCTGTCAACGACGCTCCTGTCGGCGTCGATGATTCGATCACGATCCTCGAAGACAACGGAGATCAAGTTGCAGCTCCGACGACCAACGTTACCTGGAGTGGCGACCTCTTCACCGCGAACGATATTCGCGGACGAGACCCCGACGGTACGGTCGCGACCAACGAGGCTTCCCAGAACCTTCGGGTAATTGGTGCATCGATTGTTTCGACCCGATACCCGGGAGATGCTGTTAGCGTCGATCCCGTTGCCAACACGATCACCTTCACTCCAGGAACCCACTTCAACCATCTGATCGGTGGGCAAGTGATCGTGGAATTGACGATCGAGGACGATGGAGTTTCGGGGCTCATCGGACCGAGCGATTCCAACAACCCAACGGCAACGATCAATCCCGATCCGAAGACGACGACGAGCCGTTTGACGATCACCATCAATCCACTCAACGATCGCCCGGTCTTCACCTTGACCCAGACGATGCTCAACGAGTCGGAGTCGGTGGCGCCAGCGTTGCAATCCTATCCGATCGTGGAGGGGGTCCATGCAGCTCCACCTCTCGCGACCGATGAAAACAGCGGGGCAACTCCTCAAACCGTTACTGGTTTCCAAGTCGCGATCCTGGCGAACCATCCGAATCCGAACAGCCTCTTTACCCAGGTCCCCCGAATCGTGGGGACCGGTGCAAGCCGCCGTCTAGAATATCAACTCGCTCCCAATGTGAACTGGATCACGGCAGGTGGGGATGCGTTCAATACGGGAGGAACTGGAAACATCGTCCTGGAACTCACAGCTATCGACGATGGCGCAGAGGATAGCAATGGGAACGTCAACCGTTCGCTCGTTCAGCGAGTGACCATCCAGATCAGCCCCGTCAACGATCCGCCGAGCTTCGATATCTCGATGACGAATTTGACGATCAATGAAGATGCCCCTCTTCAGATCATCCCAGGATTTTATTCGAATGAGCTGGCAGGGCCTCCAACGGCAGCCGATGAACTACCTCCTTCCCCGAGCGCGCAAACGGTTACTCGTACGGTAACGGTTCCAGCCGGAGCCGAAATCCTCTACGCGGTTCTACCAAGACTCGCCGGAAACGGAGACCTGGAGTTCCAACTGAAAACGGACGTGAACAGCAACTTCGCAGCCTTGTTCGGCAATCCCGATCTCTTCAACATCGTCGTCACTGCAACGGATGATGGAACCGAGGGTGGGGTGTTCATGCCGAAGTCGACTTCGAAGACGCTGTCTCTCTTCGTGACTCCGGTCAACGATGCACCCACCTTCACGGCAGGGGAGACTCGCGTGGATGTGGTCGAAGATGCGGGGGCGGTCTCCATCCCCAACTTCGTTAGCAATGTTCGCGCCTCGTTCGATCCTTCTGCGATCGACGAAGCTTCGCAAGTACTCCATTTCGAAATGTCGTACAGCAACCCATCGCTGTTCGCCGTTCCCCCTGCGATCGATGCTTCGGGACGCTTGACGTTCCAACCGGCTCCAGATCAGAGCGGAACTTCGATCGTCATCGCTCGCTTGTTCGATAATGGTGCCGCGTCTCCTGCACCGAACAACAACGCAGGACCGACGCATACGTTTACCATTGCGATCAGTCCGATCAATGATGCACCGGAGTTCGACATCCCAACGACCTTGACCGTCACCGAAGACGCAGGGGTTGTCTCCATCTCGAACTTTGCAACCAACGTTCGCCCCGGCCCAGAGACCGCAAGCGACGAATCCCGTCAGACGTTGACCTTCACCTTGGTCCACTACGATCCGAACTTGTTCGAGGTCCCACCGGTTCTGCAGACCGATGGAACTCTATCGTTCAAGACTCGCCTCGACGTGAACTCGAACACAGCGGGTATCGATCCTATCGTCAGGTTCCAGTTGATCGACGGAGGTCCAGACTCTCCCGCGCCGAACACCAACAAGTCGATCATTAAGGAGTTTACTCTCCTTCTCACTCCGGTGAACGATCCACCGGTTCCGAATCTCCACGTCGTGAACATTGAGGAAGACCATTCGGTCACGATCAATGCTGCCGATGTCCTCGTCGGTGACGAGCCCGGACCGTTGGACGAACGATTGATCGATGGCCAAACCGTCCGGATGACTCAAATTGAGTTCACCAGCGTTCGTGGTGGAAACGTCGTTCCTGTCATCGTGGGAGGGGTAGTCCAATCGTTTACCTATACTCCTCCAGCGAACTTGGTCGGCGACGATTTCATCCGTTATGTAGCGACCGACAACGGCAACCCTGAAATGAGTGGGACCGGGACGATCCGCATTTCGATCGCTCCCGTCAACGACGCACCTCAGTTCTCGGCAGGTCCTCATTTGACGGTCCTCGAGGATTCGACTCCCTACAATCAAGCCTGGGCAACCAACATTTTGGCGGGCCCAGTCAATGCCCCAGATGAATGGAGCGAACCCGGTGCGCAAAATGTTTCCTTCGTTCTGACACCGAGCAATCCGGCCTTCTTCTCCGTACAACCCGCGATCAATGCCAGCGGCGTACTCACCTTTACGCTCGCTCGCGACGTCAACGGTTCGGTGACGGTCGATATCATCGCCGAAGATGACGGCCCACGAGGCGGAGAAAACGTCTATCGTTCCTCCTCCCATCGCCTCACCATTTCGGTCACCTCCCTCAACGATCCACCAGGATTCATACTCGGAGCAGATATTGTTCTGAACGAGGATTCGGGGGCTTATAGTGCACCGTTCGTCACCAGCATCGTTGGCGCCGAAGGAATGAACTCCACTCCTCCAACCGGATCGGACGAGGCGGGGAACTCGGTAACTTTTGCCGTTACGAATAGCAATCCAGCTCTCTTTGCGGCTCAACCGACGATTGATGTGACTGGGCGATTGAGCTTCACACCTGCTCAGAACGCATTCGGAACGGTGGAGGTCTACGTCGTCGCTTCGGACAATGGTCCGAGCACTCCACCGAACGTCAACACCTCCGCACCGAAGACGTTCCGCATCACCTTCACACCGCAGAACGACGCTCCGATCGCGGTCAACGATCGCTACGATGCCAACGAGGACGATGTCCTGGTGGTCAATGCGCCTGGTGTCTTGGCGAACGATATCGACGTTGATTTGCCGGCGGACAACATCACCGTCGTCGTGCCGACCGATCCGATCATCTCAAGGCTTGGAGCGATCGTAACGATCAATGCCGACGGTAGTTTCTCCTACGATCCACGAACGGCGCAGCGCATTCAGCGTTTGACCCAAGGGGAAATCATCGCGGATGCCTTCAACTACACGATTCGAGATGCAGCGGGGCTCATCAGCAATCTAGGAACCGTTTCCCTCACGGTGACCGGTATCAACGATTCCCCGATCGCTTTCGATGATTCGTTCCGCATCACAGCCGGTATCGCAACCTCGTTGTCCGTTTTGGAAAACGACTTCGACGTCGATTCGGGAATCGATGTTCGGACGGTCGAGGTCGGTCGTCTCCCCACGCATGGTACCGTAACGGTTCTTGCTTCGGGACGGATCGAGTATCTACCGAATGCCGGATATGTGGGTGAAGATTCCTTCACCTATCGGTTCCGCGATTCGCATGGAGCAGTCTCGAATGAAGCGACCGTCTCGGTTAGCTCGAGTCAACAACCCGTTGCGGTCGACGATATTTTCACCATATCCCGAGGACGAGAGTCGATTCTCAATGTACTTCGAAACGACTACACCCCAGGTCAGACCGGTGGTATCAACCCGTCGTCGGTGACGATCGCGGATGGCCCTGACGTAGGAACAGCGGTTGTCCTACCTTCGGGAGATATCCGTTACACACCGCCGACGAACTTTACCGGCGTTGCGAGCTTCAAGTACTACGTATCCGATCTCGCGGGATTGCCGAGCAATGTCGCGACAGTGACGATCCGAGTTCAAGCCTCGCAGCATCAGAACCCGTCGAATCGTTACGACGTCAGCGGCGATGGATTTGTTTCCCCGATCGACGTTCTCCTGATCGTGAACGACATCAACTTCCGTGGATCGCGTCCCTTGCCGGATGACATGGAAACACCTCCATACCTCGACGTGAACGGCAACGGCGCAGTCGATCCACTCGACGTCCTCGAGGTAATCAACTACATCAACGCGCGTGGCAGTGCAGGAGCTGGTGAAGGAGAAGGACTAGCCTCAGTCGCGACATTCCCAGCTGCTGCACCTTCGGTTGCGGAAGCCGCCGATTGGGCGCCGATCAACGTGGAAGTCATGCCTAGCGAGCGCTACCAAGAGCTCGTCCGGGAGAAGCTTCAAGAGATCGAAGCCGAGTTGACCGAGCTACTCCTCCAGGAAGCCGAAGAACTCACCACCGGTGGCTACGCAACCCCGATGGACTTCGGCAGCGACAAGCCCGATGAGGAAGAGACCTTCCTGGCACACCTAGCAAACCACCCCCAAGAAGACTCCGACCCAGTAGACGACCTCTTCGCTGATGAAAGCTTCGAGCTGTAAGCTGTAAGCTGTAAGCTGTAAGGTGTAAGGTGTAAGGTGTAAGGTATGAGGTGTGAGGTGTGAGGTGTGAGGTGTGAGGTGTGAGGTGGCCCCACCAGATCTCCGCTCCCCTCGCCCCTCTTAATGTAGAACGGAATTCATTCCGTTAGACAACGCCTCCATTCAAAGCCCCTCATTTCTTGTCATGCCTCTCCATCACCCACTAGTTCTCCCCCAAATCGCGAAGCGATTCCCCGTAGGCTCGCCTGACGCATCGGTGGTAAAGGGGTGGACGCGAAGCGTCCACCCATCACAACCCGTGGCGTAAGCGAGGGACGGCGTCGCGAGTGCACGTAGCCCTTGCCGGGAATATCTCAGGTGTCGGGAATATCTCATGTCGGGTGGCACGTCCCTGAGGCACGAAGGGCGTGCTGTGAGACTGGATAGATGTCTGGTTGCAAGCAGTTCCTCTCCCCCAGAGCGACCTCGCAACACACCATCCCCAGCTCCCCACCGAATTGATTCGGCGGAAGCAATGATCCGATCCCCACTAGACAGACTCTCTTTGCACAAAAGCTCCCCACCGAGTTCACTCGGTGGTAGCAAGGATCCGCCACTACAATTCTGATCACCCCGTGCTGAACATTCCTCTCGCAAGCGTCCTTCATTCATCTGCGATAATCAGCGAAATCTGCGGATGGATTCTTATAATCCACAGATTCCGCCGATTATCGCAGATTGCTGACAGGGAGTTGGGAATCACGGGAATTCGATAATCCTGCAACTCTTGTAAATCCTGTCGAAAAAGAACGGGGAATGAGTTCATGAGTCGAGAACCCAAGTTCCGCTATTCAATAGTAACCGTTTCTCCCCCCGCGCGAGTTCCCAGGGCTTGCCAAGCGACAAAGTCGACTTCGTCCGAAATCGATCGAACCGAGCCATCAACATAACCGACGCTCACGATTCCTTTGTGGTAACTCGACGCTGGAACATGCGCCCCCCAGAGGCCAAGGCAAGCGTACCTCTGCGTCCCACCACGAACTACCTTGCGAGTCCAGTTAGGAGGTAAGGTATGGGTGTAATAAAAGTGAGAAAATCCAGCGTTGTAGTACAAAAGGCCACTGTGGCGAATGCGATGGCGGGGTATGAGTGGTTCTACACCTTGGCATTCGGGAATGGTTCGTCCATCTGTTAGTTGAAGCTCAGTAGTATAGGAAGGACGTGTTTCAAAGATTGTCGTATGGTCGTAAGTACCAAGTTCTACCGAGGTACTTCTCATTGTCTCGGAAAACATCACCGTGTTACTCAAGCCGTCCGAAATGTTCCCGAAGGTTACGTAGGTCAATGGCCCCCCCGCGACGAGAATCGCCGGTTTGAAAACGCCATCTTCCTTTCTGTCTTTGTCCTTATCTGCACGAGCGCCAAAAGCCCCCCTGTAGTTGTTTCTACCTGCTCCTAACGGAGAGAATCTCGTGTCTCGAGCGGTCGACGGGTCGGACGGGCAAAGATAAACGGGAATTTCACTTTCCCGTGCGGCAAGATTGATATTAGCGATAGGGGGGAGTTCCAGAGGAATCGGTCGATCATCATTGGCGTTGTAGTTCAAGTTCCAGAGATTCGCTACGTTTTCCGCTTCCAGGTAGGGAAGCAATAAAACCAAGCCATTTGCACCAGACGTAGCCCACCAACTTCCCCCGCTCGGGTGTGTCTGTGAAAAGATGTGTAAGGGACGTGGAAGGTGTTTGTTCGTACTTTCAAAATTGTGGGAGGCGAGTCCCAATTGTTTCAGATTATTCTGACACTGCATCCTCCTAGCAGCCTCTCGAGCCGCTTGGACCGCCACGAGCAAGAGCCCGACCAGTATGCCGATGATCGCAATCACCACCAACAACTCGATGAGAGTAAATCCAGCTCGCAACCGTTTCATAGGAACCTCCAAAAGAACAATCCGGGAGAGGGGGGAAGGAGCCCATAGAACGGCCATTGTACACTACGCCAGACTGAGCGACACTAATGCGATATTAATGAACTTCTACCCCTCCTAGCAAGTAAGGTGTGTGAAGCGGTCGCCCCTCCAACTCAAAATCGGTCGCCCCCCTAGTTACCCCTACCATTGCAAAAAAACGAACCACCCAGAGCGGCCTCGCAACGCACCGTCCCTCTCCTCCCACTTACCCAAACCTATGCAAACCTGCAAAATCGCCGTTATGGGGCTCTACCGATCCGGCAGCTCAGCATTGTCCTCGGTCCTTCGATCGCTGGGAGTGAACTATGGAGATCCATCGCTACTCAATATCCACCTTGAAAACAAACCCCTTGCGGAACGACTCCGCTTCTGGTGGGACGAACCTTATCTAATCACCTCCACGCCCCCCGAAGAAAGACAACGCTTCTTCCGAGAATGGCTCGAGGCGTTAACAACCGAACACTCTTCCCATATCGGTGGTAAACACCCACTACTTTCTTTATGTGCGTGGGACCTTCCAAAGGCCTGGGGAGAAGGAACTCGTTTGCTCTGGTCTTATCGCAACATCGACGATTCCATCCGCTCCCTTCGCAGGATGAATTGGGGATGGCCCGCGGTCGAGAAAGTGCAAGAAACGCTGTTGGACGAGTTGGAACGAGCGGAGGAACCGTGCAATCTCAAAAAAGTTCATTACGAACGCCTCCTCGAATCCCCCGAAACGGAGATTGAATCCCTGGCTACCCACCTTCGCTTGGCTCCTACCGACGAGCAGTGGGCAAGTGCTGTAGATGTCATCCTCTCCTACCGTGAAACGCAAACGAACAAGAACCTGATGCGCAAAGTCGAGTCAAAAAAAATAAAAATCATCGCTACGATGCTCACCGGTAATCAGGAAAGCCTCGTTGAAGATGCCGTCAAGAGTGTTATCCCCTTTGTGGATGAATTCCTGTTGCTCGACACCGGTATCACAGACTCCACAGCGAACGTTGTGAAGGAGCACGCAGGTTCTAAGTTCTCCCTTATTCACTTCCCCTGGCCTAATAATTTCGCGACCGCTCGAAACTTCGCTTTGGACGCTGCAGCGCAACGGGGTGGAGATTGGGCCTTTACAGTCGACAGCGACGAACGCTTTGTCTTTGTTCCCGGCTTTTCCCGAGAACAACTCAACGAAGTATTGGCCTCCGAGCCACAAGTACAAGCTTGGATGATGAGCGTATTTGGAGGGGAGTACGGTAAGGAGCGGTTGATTCGCCTCCCGGCAGAGATGAGATGGAAAGGAGCTACGCACGAGACCTTGGTAGGTTATGGCGAGCATCTAAGGAAGAACTTTCGTTTTGGCTATTTTTGGGAGCCGACAAAACCTCCCGAAGCTTTTCGCTCGAAGTTAACTCGCGATCTTGAAGCGCTTCAAAGGGAAACCGAGCGCTCTCCACATGACCCGCGATGGTGGTACTATCTCGGCCAGACCTATGAGGGACTTCGCGACTTCGAAAACGCCACCAAGGCTTTTATTCAGTGTGCTGAGTTGGATGGCTGGGAGGGAGAATCCGCATCTGCCTACTTTCGAGCAGGAATGTGTTTGAAAGAATTGAAACGATATCGCGACGCGGAGATGGTGGTCGCCACGGGGTTGTCGCGTGCCCCCCGGTCCGCCGAACTCTTTTGGCTTGCTGGATTCTGTGCGTTCCAATTGGGCGCAGCAGAGCGTGCCATCCAATGGTGTGAGCATGCAATCCAGTGTGGCGAGTATCTATGTACCAACACAGGTCGACGGGGCGTTCAGTTGGCTTTTAGGCATATGGCTGCCTATTACGAAGGACCATTCGACGTCATCCGTTTTGCCTATCGCCAATTAGGCAATCAGGAGAAGTGCGAGGAGGCCGAACTCCACTATCGTCGTGCGAAACGGATGCGAGAAGTAGAAAGCACCCTCTCGATGCTCGACACCAACAGGTGCTCGTCCCCGTCGGACACCGCTTTGCCACCCTAGCAGGCGTCGCGTTTTAGAGTTCTGCTCCCCTCGCCCCGCTTCGGGGAGAGGGGCTGGGGGTGAGGGGTAGGAGTGTTAGAAACATCGGCTATGTTGACGGGTCCCAACCCGGCCTTACGAATCGGCGCGAATGCAAGGTGTCTGGGATGTTTGGCCGACGCGCAAGCGAGGCCGCGCAATCACAACCCGACGCGTTAGCGAGGGACAGCGCTGGCAACCACGCATTCGATGCAAGGTATATCAACCCGCCTAGCGTGCCTCAGGTATCTGCCATCCAACGCCAAGAATATTTCTAACAAAGGTCACGCTCACTCGCAACGCTATCCCTCGCAAACGCGTCGGGTTGTGATGGGGAGATTCGCGTCCTCCCCTTACCTTCGATTCGTAAGGCCACTCCCAAAGCCCCTCTCCACTGAATAGGGGCGAGGGGAGCGGAGATATAAAGCGCGGCGCGTTTTAGGGCACCAAAGCGGCATCCGAAGGGGGGCAAGCCCCGATTGGACGAAAACCCTTACAGCGAAATACAAACGCTCGTTCGTAAAAGTGCTTCACTTCCTCGACAAAAGCCCTCGTTTGTGACTGTTTTGGTCAAACGGGAAGTGTGTAACGGGGCGGTGCGAATTGTTTAGTGGT
>CAYMXM010000005.1:0-33133 GCA_964394065.1 uncultured Pirellula sp.
AGGGGTTGAAGTGCTAGTAACAAAAACCCTCCCCCCAACTCTTCCTTTAGCCTTTAGCCTTCTTTTTTCCGTGCCTTCCGTGTATTCCGTGGTTAACTCTCCCTTCCATCTAGCCGAAGCCCTCCTATCCATGCCCCCAGAGGAGACCCTTCCCCGCGACCTCCCCGGCCGTTTCGGCCGAGTCATATCCGCCGTGGAGACCCTCCTATCCGCCGCCCACACACCGGCCGTTGTCGCTGGCGGTTGGGCCGTCTGGCGGCACGGTTTCGCCGGTCGTGTCACGATGGACCTCGACATCGTCGTCCCCCAGGACTCCATTGCCGAAATCCAACGCCTCGCCAGCCTCTTCGGCTTTCAAGCCCTAGAAACCAAACCTGGCAGGTGGCCCAAGCTATTCCACAAGGAAACGAACATCGATGTCGACTTGATGCCAGAAGGTGGCATCCCCGGCATTCCCGGAAACCAAGCCCCCGTCGCGATCCGCCACCCAAGCCACTACGGCGCCCAGCTCGACACCCTGCAATTCATCGACTTGGCGGGGCTTATCGAACTGAAACTCGGAGCAGGTCGCTTGAAAGATCAAGCAGACATCATCGAGCTCATCAAAGCCAATCCCGACCAAATACAACAGCTAACCTCTCACCTCCAACAAATCCACCCCGCCTACCCCCCCCTCCTCCAACTCGCCATCCACCAAGCCGAACGTGAGCTTTGAGCAGTGAGCATTGAGCATTGAGGTGTAAGCCATGGAAGCACCCCTCCCCCTCGAACAAGTTCGCTCCCCTCGCCCCTCTTAGGGGAGAGGGGCTGGGGGTGAGGGGTTGAAGTGCTAGCAACAAAAAACTTCCCTAACCTCCCACTTCAAACTTCGAACCTCCCACTTCAAACTTCCGTGCTCCCCCCCGACCCCGTCATCGAATACTACAAACAATTCGTCGACCGCACCCTCTTACGCGAAAACCTCAAGCTAACCCCACAAGAGCGATCCGAAAAATTCGAGCGCGCCATGGAACTCGTATTCGAACTCCGCAAAGCTGCCGAGGAGCGTAGGAAAAAGCGAACCATGCAAGACCAATCATCCCCCTCAACCGACCAACAAAAGGCCTGGGCAATGCAGTGGAAAGCAGCAGCCCCCCGCCTCCAAGAAGTCCGAGACCAAGAACTCCGGCGTTTAGACAGCAAAACGCTACACCGCCCAACGGAACACCATGCCTTTGAACTAGGCATCGAACAAGGTATCGAAGAAAGCATTGAAACCATACTTCGTTTCCGCTTCAGTGGAGCAGGGCTAGAGATTATGGAAGAGATACGAAGTGTCTCAAACATCACGCAGCTTCGTCGAATCCTTGAACAAGCCCTAACAGTCACAACCCCCGAAGAATTGCGAAGTCTCTGGACAAACTAACCACCCTTTCCCATCCGTGTTCATCCGCGCCATCCGTGGTTAAATCCCCACTTCTTTTTTCCGTGCCTTCCGTGTCTTCCGTGGTTCCCCCCACTCCCCCCTTTCAAACTTCGAACTTCAAACTTCAAACTTCCCTTGTCTTCCTCCCTCAAATACATCCCGAACTACACCGTCGCCGACTACCAAACTTGGGAAGGTGACTGGGAACTAATCGATGGAGTCGCCGTATCGATGGGCCCATCCCCCTTTGGCTCTCAAGGAGCACTACTAAGCCAAATCGCCTACGAGCTTGAGCGCGCCATACGCACCCACAACCTCCGCGACCAGTTCACCCTCCTCATCGAAGTCGACTGGATCGTCGACGACCACACCGTTGTCCGCCCCGACCTACAAATCGTCCAAGGCCCAGCCCCGCAAGGCCACGTTCAAGCCCCTCCAGTACTAGTCGCCGAGATCCTTTCCCCCTCGACGCAAGAAAAAGACCAAACCTGGAAGTTCGATCTCTACCGCCGGCAAGGCGTCCTGCACTACCTCCTAGCAGACCCAACCACCTCGCGACTAGAAATCCACACCCTATCCCAAGACCGCTACCACCTAAATCCCCCCACCCCGACCTATCCCCTCACCTTCCCCAACAACCACACCCTAGAAGTAAGCTTTGAGCTGTGAGCATTGAGCGTTGAGGTTTAAGGCGTAAGCCATGGAAGCAACCCTCCCCTCCGGGGAGGGTCGATCCAACGGATCGGGGAGGGGAGCATGAGGTACAACCTTCCCCATTAAAAATCCCCCCTCCTCTTCCTTTAGTCTTTAGCCTTTAGCCTTCTTTTTTCCGTGCCTTCCGTGTATTCCGTGGTTCCCCCCGCTCTCACCCTTCAAACTTCATGAAAGTCTGCCTCGTCGTCGGCACCCGCCCCGAAGCCATCAAAATGGCCCCGATCTACCGGGAACTCAAACGAGACCGAGACGTCGAACCGATCCTCCTTTCCACCGGCCAGCATCGCGAGATGCTCCACCAAACCTTAAACGCCTTCGGCCTCAAACCCGATCACGACCTCGGTTTGATGGTCCCCAATCAAACGCTCCCAGATCTGACCGCCCGAGCCATCACCTCCCTCTCGGACTACTTCGCAAAAGCAAGACCTAATCGAGTCCTCGTCCAAGGTGACACGACCAGCGTACTCGCAGGAGCCCTAGCGGCCTTTTATCACGGTATTCCCGTCGGACACGTCGAAGCCGGTTTGCGAACCGGCAATATGCGATCCCCCTTCCCGGAGGAAATGAATCGCCGTCTCACGACCCCTCTTTGCAGCTACAACTTCGCCCCCACCAGGTGGAGCCAAGAGAATCTCCTCAAAGAGGGGATCGACAAGTCCAAGATCTACGTAACCGGAAACACGGTCATCGATGCCTTGTATTGGATGCGAGAGATCCTCGAGTCCCG
This sequence comes from uncultured Pirellula sp., assembly GCA_964394065.1. Taxonomy (GTDB): domain Bacteria; phylum Planctomycetota; class Planctomycetia; order Pirellulales; family Pirellulaceae; genus JBKCUI01. Next base: position 2,847 of record CAYMXM010000005.1, read on the forward strand.
AGGAGATCTAACCGACGAGATCGCCGCTCGATTGAAAATTACCGATGGCTTCCGAGATCGATATCTGAGAGAAAACGCCTCGCCGTTTCTCCTGGTCACCGCCCACCGCCGCGAGTCTCACGGTGCTGGGATGGAAAACCTCTGCAGCGTCCTCAAGCAACTGACGAGCGATTTTCCCGACCTTGGGATTTTGTTCCCCGTCCATTTGAACCCCATGGTTCGTCAAACGGTCCTCCCCGCCTTGAGTGGCCAAGATCGCATCGAATTGATCGATCCGGTCGGCTATGAAGATTTCGTCTGGCTCATGTCCCGTTGTCACTTCCTTATCAGCGATTCCGGCGGCATCCAAGAAGAAGCCCCCAGCTTTGGGAAGCCAGTCCTGGTCACCCGCGAAACCACAGAACGTCCCGAAGGAGTCCACGCAGGAACCTGCACCCTAGTCGGAACCGACCCCGAAAAGATCCTCACCCAAGCCACCCGTCTCCTTTCGGACACCGACTATTACCAAACCCGCAGCCAACTAGAAAACCCCTACGGCGACGGCCACTCCGCCAACCGCATCGCCTTCCGCATCGCCCGATTCGTTGAAGAATGGGATTAGCAAAGCAATTCCCCCCCATCCCATCTTTTTTCCGTGCCTTCCGTGTATTCCGTGGTTCCCTAACCCAAGAATTGCATGCATTGGAGAAAGAAAAACAAATGCCTTACGTCACATCATTCGAACGGTTAGCCAAACAAGAGGGCAAGCTCGAACTACTACTAGCGCAGCTAGAAAGCAAGTTCGGAACCACCCCAAGTCCGGCCATTGAGCAGAAGCTAGCAACGGCGACAGACGAGCAGATTTTGCAATGGTCCAAACAAATCCTCACCGCCGAGACTATCGAACAAGTCTTCGCTATACCTACAAAGTAGAACGGAATTCATTCCGTTACCTCCACGCCTCCATTCCAAGCCCCATTCATAACAAGTCCGCTCCCCTCGCCCCTCTTAGGGGAGAGGGGCTGGGGGTGAGGGGTAGAATCGCCAGAACCAAAACCTAGTCCTAACTCCTCCCATTCTTCTTCCTTTAGCCTTAAGCCTTTAGTCTTAAGCCTTCCTTTTTCCGTGCTTTCCGTGTATTCCGTGGTTCCCCCCAGAACCCTTTAACACCCATCCCATGCAAATCTCCATCATCGGTCTCGGCTACGTCGGCCTCCCCCTCAGCCTCCAATTCGCACGCAACAACGTACGAGTCCTCGGCCTGGACGTCGACCAAACCAAAATCGATTCCTTGCGAGCCGGCAAGTCCTACATCCACCACATCCCCAGCGACGAGATCCAAACCCAAGTCGCAGCAAACCGCTTCGACGCCGACACCGATTTCTCCCGCATCCGCGAATGCGAAGCGGTCATCATCTGCGTCCCGACCCCTCTTAGCAAAAACCGCGAACCCGACATCTCCTACGTCCTAAGCACCGGCAAATCCATCGCCCCCCATATCCAGCCCGGGATGCTGATCGTCCTCGAGTCGACCACCTATCCCGGTACCACCGACGAAGACCTTCGAGAAGTCCTCGAATCCGGTTCAAACCTCAAAGCCGGAGTCGACTTCCACCTCGCCTTTTCCCCCGAGCGAGAAGACCCAGGCAACCCGAACAGCAAAGTCGCCAAGATCCCCAAAGTCGTCGGCGGCCTAACCCCCGCATGCCTTGAGAAAGCCAAAGCCCTCTACGCGCAAGCCGTCGAAACCGTCGTCCCAGTCAGTAGTTGCCGAGCCGCCGAAGCGACGAAGCTCCTAGAAAACATCTTCCGAAGTGTGAATATCGCCTTGGTCAACGAGTTGAAGGTCGTCTATGGAGCGATGGGGATCGACATCTGGGAAGTGATCGAAGCGGCCAAGACCAAGCCTTTCGGCTACATGCCTTTTTACCCCGGCCCTGGCCTTGGGGGGCACTGTATCCCCATCGATCCGTTTTATTTAACTTGGAAGGCACGGGAGTACGGCAAAGCGACCCGTTTCATCGAGTTAGCCGGTGAGATCAACACCAGCATGCCGGAATACGTGATAACCCGTCTAGCGGAAGCCCTCAATCAACGAAAGAAGCCCCTCAACGGGAGCAAGATCCTCGTAGTCGGTCTAGCCTACAAAGCCAACGTCGACGACGACCGCGAATCCCCCAGCTACGTCCTCATGGACATGATCAAAGAACGAGGGGGGGAAGTCTCCTACTACGACCCCTACGTCCCGGTAATAAAACCCACCCGCGAACACCCCCACTGGGCCGGCACCCAAAGCATCCCCTGGACCCAAGAAACCATCACCACCTTCGACGCCGCCCTCATCTCCACTGCTCACAGCAACATCGACTACAAGCAACTCATCGACTGGTCCAATCTTGTCATCGACACGCGCAACATCACCCGCCCCCACCTCCCCAACACTAGCGTCATCCTCGCCTAAGCCACTCAGAAGGCAAACTAACCCCTTGCCCCTCTCCCATCTGTGAGCATCTGTGCCATCCGTGGCTAAATCTCCTCTGTGTTGAAGCGTGTGTTTAACCGAAAAGGATTCACCAACCCGAGCAGTCGGGACGGCCTTTTGATGGTCGCGTTTATCGCGTCTATCATATCTAAAACTTTTAGTTCAGCGGCAAACATCGTTGCCGTGCCAATGGCGGTGTCTATTCTCGGACGAGATGTCTACGGGGAATGGCTTGCCATCCTATCCTTTGGCTCTTTACTTACTTTTATTGATCTGGGGATTCCTAACGCTCTCATTAACTTCATTGCAACTGCCAAGAGCCAAGGAGATTCGCGCCGGATTTTTGAAATTCTCCAATCTGCAAAAACCATCCTTCTTCTACTTGCAGTTGGTTTGCTAGCAACAGTTCCTTTCGTAGCCTTTATTGCCAGCAGGGGCCTAGAGCAGAGCACACCTTACTCGTTAACCATGGCAATTATTGCCAGTGTATCGCTTATAGTTGCTCCTGTCCTAAACATATCAGTAAAAGCGCTCCTTGGATTCCAGCAAACCCATGTTGTATCCATCTACGAGTCAATAGGCGCGACTCTAAGTCTCTTTGCGCTAGGATCAATATGGCTTCTAAAGGGAAGCCCTATTCAGGTAATCATCTACCTTGCAGTTGCTCCCTTAATCACGCCAATTCTAATAACACTCCATGTGCACAAATCCCTTGAAATACCAGTACTAAGGTTTTCGCTGAATCGTAGCGTCGCCAGGTTACTCATATCGTCTGGAAAACATTTCGCTTTCGTTCAGCTAATAGCAGCTATTTCTTTTAGTCTAAGCACATTCCTGGTGGCGGCTATGATTGACTATAAGAGTTCAGCTGAGCTAGGTGTTACCACGAAGTTGTTTTCAATTTCAATTGCACTGACAGCGTTCGTAACCCAACCCCTTTGGCCCGCAATCCGCGATGCGATTTCGTCGCATGATGAGCGATGGATAAAAAAAGCCATCAGGCGTTCTTCAGTATTAGTGAGCCTGCTTTCCTTACTGTGTACTGCACCAATTTTATTGTTTCACAGAGAAATATTTCATTACTGGACTAGTGGTCAAGTAACTCCGGGTTTTTGGCTAGTTCTGTCTGTTTTTATCTGGACCAACCTCATGAACCTAGGAGGTCTTATAGCTACCGTTTTAAACGCTATGGGAATGATTAGGGTCCAGGCAACACTTGGAGTCGCCCTTGCAGTTACGAGCATATTGCTAGCCATTGCGTTGGCTCCACTTTTGGGGCCTTCCGGGGTAATGTTAGCATCAATAGTCTCTTATGTCTCGACAATGCTATTTCCGATTTTCTGGATGTTTCATACTTCTCGAATATCAGTTAGTAAAGCTCCTGTGTGACGAGAAGCCCCAGTAACCATGCTGCAATATAGAAGACGGTTCCACTCTAGGAGCAAACCGTGATCTTACCCTTACCAAACCTAAACGGAAGGGACAGTATCCAAAGTTCCTCCGTTAGAGTTATTGCTCCCATTCGCCTTCTTTTGTTTCAATGTCATGCAAAGTAAAATAACTTCGGGAAAAACAACTCCTCTTTTTAGTTTAAAAATACTGGGTAAATATTCCATTCAGTATTTCCAATGCGAAGAAACCGGGTTTGTTCAAACTGAAACACCTTACTGGCTAGACGAAGCGTATTCGGACGCTATTTCGGATTTAGATATTGGGCTAGTATCAAGAAACATTGCTACGTCCCAAAAAACGGCTTTAATTATTGCAAATAACTTCAATCGCAACGGATCGTTCATCGATTACGGAGGAGGGTATGGTTTGTTCGTTAGGTTAATGCGTGACAAGGGGTATGACTTTTCACGCTACGATCCATTATGCAAAAATATTTTTTCAAAAAAACACGATTTTAACACTCTGGAGCAAGCTAGTTCAGCAGAGCTTCTGACAGCCTGGGAGGTCTTTGAGCATCTTCCCGACCCTAGAGAGTCCTTAAATGCAATGCTTCAAGCCGCTGACAACGTACTTTTTTCAACAGAGTTGATCCCGAAAGGTGTCAGCAAGCCATTTAAAGAATGGTGGTATCTTTTGCCAGAAACCGGACAACACGTTTCGTTCTATACGCCTCAAGCCATGGCGTACTTGGCCAAACTTTTCTCGGTTCATTTCTATAGCAATGGGTCGAACATGCATATCTTTTGTAAATCCCCCCTTAGGCGCAATCCGTTTGGCTGGAACCTGAGGCGATTGTGCGCGACGTTTGCAAATAGACTTCTGGCTGTATCTTTAAATAAGCCCTCACTTTTATCGAGCGATTTTGATCAGTTACGGATGTAACTAAGTAAGAGATAAAAAAATGAGTCTCAACCTACATGTTGCGTAAAATAGGATCGTGTGGTTATTGTAGAAGGTAAAAAAATCATGTTTCTCACTGTCGTCACTAGAAAACAACCTGTAATAATTCAAAAAAACAGAAAGTATCCTTGTATTTCACTTCTGGTCTCAAAACGAAATCTACTTTATAGGCGCAAACGGGCATCGATAGCGCTAGAGCGATAAATGAATTTCCCGAAATACCTTTACGGTCTTGATATATTCCGAGGATTTGCATCACTGGCTGTTGTTTTATGGCATTGGCAACATTTTTTCATGATCGATTATAAGCTCCCCTCGAATTTCGATCGTTCTTGTCAGCCGTTGTATACGTTATTTCGGCCTATGTACGAGTATGGATATATTGCTGTTCCTTTTTTCTTTCAGCTATCGGGGTTTGTATTTTTTTGGTTATATCGGGAAAGAATAACCTCTGGCGCCTGCTCCGCCTACAAATTTGCTCTCCTACGATTCGCAAGGCTTTATCCGCTTCACATTCTAACTTTGCTTGTTGTATTATTTTTGCAACTTGTCCATAAAAAGATCATCGGAGGGTACTTTGTATACCCTGAAAATGACTCCTATCATTTTGCGTTGCACACGTTATTTATGTCAAATTGGGGATTTGAAAGAGGATATTCATTTAATGCTCCCGCCTGGTCCGTTTCTATTGAAATTGGGTTGTATTTTTTGTTTTTTTTATATTGTCTTATTCGCATTCCTAACGCGGTAAAAATTTCAATTGTCCTTTTGGGGGCAGCACTATCTATGCGTTTTGGATTAGGCGCAGGGAATTGGATTCCGGCAATTTTTGCATTTTTTTTAGGTGGGCTCCTCTACAGTCTAGTCGACATTTATCTCTCTTATAGATCGAAGTTTTGGGATAATGTTATAGTATGTTTGGGGATAGCAGCTTGGGTTAGCGTGATGATTTCGGAACGTGCATCGAACTTGCTTTTAACCCAATCATACAACAGTTTGCTTTTTTTGTTTCCAATCACAATAGCTTCGTCCGTGCTTGTGGAAACAAAATTCCCAAAGGTAGCAAAGAAATTTGCATGGTTGGGAAACATAACATATTCCAGCTATTTGTTGCATTTTCCGTTACAGCTTTTTTGTGCATTGGCGGTGCTTTTGCTGGGCTATGACAAAGAGGTATTTTATTCTGGAATCGTTTTAGTACTTTTTATGCTTTCCTTAATCACCTTATCCTTGCTTACCTACCATAACTTCGAACGCCCACTACAGAACTATCTGACGAAGGGGGCTTATCGAAGCTGAGCAACTGAAGTAAGGGACTTGACTGAGTTTGTGGCACTAGGAACTTTTGATTATCTGTCGTCAATTGAATCGCTAAAAACGTTTAAGTTTTCATTACGCTGAATCTTATTTTTTCTGGACACTATTGACACGATAACTTAACACGGCTTTTTTTCTAAAAAAGGAAATTTTCTTACTTTTTAAATTTCTTTAGTTTAATCATAGTTTACGGTCAATCTCCATGACGGCAGTGTTTTCGATTAATCTAACAAGCATTTTTGATTTTAACTATGAAAATCCGGTTTACAGACGAAATATTTCACATACAAAAGGTAGGTGGAATAAGTAGATATTTTACCGAACTAATAAAAAGCTTTCGTGAACTAAAACATGAACCTATTGTAGGTGGGATCTATCATTCCAACACGCATCTTTCGAATTGCGGCTATAAAATGGGTTGCGTTCCAATTTACTTGCCAAAGTTTCCTTGTTCTTATAGCGTTTCTGGAGTTGTGGCAAGTCTTCCTTCGTTGGTGGGAAAGCAAATTGACTTAAACCACGTTACCTATTATAGACATGAAAGAGTTAGTCCAAAAAACTCACCATTTGCGGTTACCTTCTATGACATGATTTATGAGAAAATTAACGGCGATTACTCGCTTTTGAATCAAAAAGCGGCGTGCGCAAAAAAGGCATCTGTGGTCTTCGCAATATCTCAAGCTACAAAAAATGATATTCTTGAGTTTATAGACATAGACGAATCTAAAATTCATGTTGTGCACTTAGCTGCCTCCCAAGTGTTTTCAGAACCATTAAATCCTTGCTTTTTAGGAAATGCAAGACAGTCGGTGATACTTTGGGTCGGTGGCAGAGGTGGCTATAAGAACTTTCGCTTGTTTCTTCAAGCGTTCTCTTTAAGTCAATCAAAAAAAAATGGATTTAAAGTATTGTGCGTTGGCCCACCATTCTCGAACATGGAGTTGAGTGACATTAAGGTCCTCAAACTAGATGGGCTAGTATCTTCTCGCATATGTAATGATTTTGAACTTGCGTCTTTATATCGCACAAGTGCAATGCTGGCATATTTATCCCTGTATGAGGGGTTTGGAATTCCTCCACTTGAGGCAATGTACTCTGATTGTCCTGTGTTAGCTTGTAACTCTAGTTCAATTCCGGAGGTTGTGGGAAACGCGGCCTTTTTAGTTGACGGCGAATGCGTTGGAGAAGTGGCAATGGCGATAGACAAGATTTGCCTAGAAGGCGATTTTCGAACTCGACTGGTTGAGCTCGGACGCAAACAGGCAACCAAGTTTTCATGGAGAATATGCGCGGAAAAAACTATAGACACATACAGAGATTACTTTTGATTTAGCTGACGGCATATTTTGACATACTTTAGTACGTAACAAATGTTTGGAGCAACTTTTTTCAAAAAAACGGAATGCAAGTATCATAAAGTTTGTATTTAAAGTCGATCTTTTTTTGGAAGCCCTAGAATAAACTTGTTTTCCGTAACGATTGGTTACGTAACATGACTTTGTAATTTTTATAAATAAATGATTAGTAAGTTTGCTTTATTTGTTTAGTTGCGTCTTGTGTTCTTAGTCGCTTTTTTTTATTTTATCGTTAGCGTTGGTGCGGTTTAATGGATGTTTTAGTAGGAGGAGTTTTTGCTACTTGGGCTGTAGTTGCGCTGCTTGGTCTTTTCAGACCTGGATGTGTACTAGCCCTGATAATGTCGTTTTTTGTTGTAGAACAGGTGTTTGCTTATAGGTTTGCAAGCTTATATTTGTCTAATCGAATGGCGATTGATATTCTTACCGGCGGGGTAACATTGATATGTTTATTTTCCAATCGAGCAATTTCCGTTAGGCGATTTCCAAGAGCTGTTTGGATTGGGCTTGGGCTTTTTTTGCTATGCTTAGTTTCCGCGGCTTGGAGTGTGGCGCCAAACGATACTATTACTCGCTGGCTTGAGATATTCCCACTGACAGTACTTTATGCAGTATTAGCGCCCATGTGCATACGAAAAGATAAAGATTTTTACGATTTTCAGTTTTCTTTTGTTATTTTAGGAACAGCTATTTGCCTCGTGTTTCTTTTCGGTGATCGTTCCGGACGTGGTCTCGCACTTTTAACTGACACCGGGCACACCGAGTTAGGGCCTTTAGCAGCTGCCCAGTTTGCAGGAATGTTATCTATTATTTCCTGCTTTATGTTTGTTTCTCCCTCTAACTTCCGTTCCAGCTCTTTGACAAAAAAGGTCTTTTTAGCGGCTGCTGTGATTCTTGGTGTCTACATACTTGCAAGTACCGGCTCTCGCGGACAACTGGTAGCGATGGCTCCGATTTTATTATTGTGGATGCCTACAGTAGTATCTGGAAAAAAAATATCTAAAGGATCGACTATAGCTATGGTTTTCGGCTTTGCAGTATGTTACATAGGCTACGAAATTGTTACAGCTTTTGGTTTTGACGATCGGTGGCAGGAACGTCATATCAGATCCGGTTTAGAATCAAGATTTACCATGGCGAGCATGTTATGGAACTCTTACATTGAAGGTGGACCATTTGTTTGGATCTTCGGTTTAGGTTCTTCTTCCTCTTACAGCCTTGTTGGGTTTTATTGTCATATTACAGCACTAGAGACACTTTGCGAGCTCGGTTTTTTTGGATTTGTTTTGCTGATTGCATATGTGTATTTTTTAGTAAAGCTTTCGTCGCAGGTTATTTTTACTTGCCAGGACACTAGATTGCGGATTGCTGTCGGGTCTATTTCTGCTATAGCTTTTTATGACATTTTTTTATCTTTTAAGCAAGGTGCTTTGCTTAGTGGTACGACATTTGGATATTGCAATTGCGCATTGGTTGCTGTTTATGCAGTTAGCAAGGTAAATAGAAGAGATCTTTTAAACGACACCGTTAAAAGATCTTTCGATAATAAAAGTGGTCATCAAGATACTTCTTCGCTATTTGTGAACTAAATGCCAGAGACTATTCACGACGCTGTCGACATTATCGAACTTGACCCTAATGGGCATCGGTTTGAGTACTGCCGAATCCTTGCAGATTTCTTTATCTCTCTCGGAACAGATGTAAGAATCATAACTTCCCGATCCGCGATTTCATCGTCTGCTTTTTTGTGTCACATCGCTCCGATTAAGGAAGACTTAACTGTTTTAGATTTAGTCGATTCGTACTTACCCAAGAATATTTTTCATTGTTTGCGAATTCTAAATAGAGTTGCATCTTGCATTAGAGAATCAAATGCAAATGCGATATATATACCCGATGGGACGACAATTACCTATTTTGCCTCGATGCTAAATCGATTTAGACTATACGATAAATCTAATAGCCAAAAAGTGAAGGCACTAATTATGGGTGGTTTACACGGATACAGCGAGCAAAGAAGGTCTATTTTTAAGAAAGCTATTTATGGTTTTTTACCTTTTCATCCATGGGCGCAATTATTTCATTTAGATGCTTTTCAGGTAGAGTATTTAAAAAAATACGTGCCAAGAATTTCTTTGATGCCTGATCCTATTCCTAACTTTAATGTCACAACAACGATACGGGCTAGAGAAGAACTCGGACTGCCTATCAATGATCTTTTAATAGGATTTCCTGGGTCAATCGAACTATCAAAGGGAGTAGATTTGCTGATTGCTGCTTTTGAAAAAAGTATTTACTCTATAGATCCAAGTTGCAAGGTGGTTCTTGTTGGCGAGTTTTTAACCAACACTAAGTCGTATATTTTAGACAGATTTAGTAGACTTGTTAAGGACGGTCGAGTTCTTATTATTGACAAATTCTTAACCAAGGACGAAATGGAATATGCGGTACAAGCATTGGATGTAGTTTGTTTTCCATACAGAAGAGCGTTTCAGTCTTCTGGAGTTTTATTGCGTTCCATTGTTCTTCGAAAGCAGATTTTAGCGACACGTGAAGGATGGTTTGGCAAAACGCTAGGGGACTTAGGATTTGGAGAATTAGTAGACATCGGTGACATCGACGACATTGGACGTGGAATTAAATCCGCACTAAGAAACCTCGAAAAAAGCGAAGTCAACGAAGAAGCAATTGAGTCATTTGTGGAATTTCATTCTCCTCAAAATTTCTGCAAAACATGGCTTCTAAGTTAAAAATATTATTTAGTTATATTTACCTAAATAGCGATTATGGTACGCGATAGCGATGGAAGCAAGTCGGATTATTTGCTTTTCTTGATTGCTCACGCAGTATTTTACAATAAAAAACGGCATCTGAAGTAGTTATGTGTGGAATATTTGGAATTCATGATTTGCGAGGTGAAAAAAGAATCGATCTTGAGAAAGCCTACAGAGCGACAGATACGATGCATCACCGAGGGCCTGACGCGGGCAAATGCCTTATGATTGGAACGTGTACGGCGTTTGGGCATAGACGACTTTCTATACTAGATCTTTCAGAGGATGGGAATCAGCCTTTTACCAATGACGAAATTGTCTGGATTGTATTTAACGGAGAAATCTACAATTATATTGAACTCAAAAGAAAGCTTCAAGAAGAAGCGGGGGTTGAGTTCACAACCAGCACAGACACAGAAGTCTTGCTTAAATCGTATTTGCATTGGGGAAAAGACTGTGTAAAACTCCTTAATGGAATGTGGGCGTTTGCGATCTATGACGCAGCAAAGAAAGAGCTTTTTTGTTCTCGTGACAGGTTTGGTGTTAAACCATTTAATTATGCAATAGTAGATGACCAATTAATCTTTGCGTCGGAAATTAAGGCTATACTAGAATATTTTCCTCATTTGCGAAAGCCAAATTACAATACGATTGCGAATTTTTGTCGAACCAGTTTAGGCGCTCAAATTGAGGAGACTTGGTTCGACGGAGTTTTAAGACTTCAGCCTGGCCATAATCTTTGGGTACAAAATGGTAAAGTCCAAAAGGAATCGTATTGGTATTATCCAACCGAGGCTGATCACACCATCCTGTTTGACGATGCTGTTAATCACTATAGAAGTCTGTTTGTCGACGCTGTCAAAATACGTATGCGTAGTGATGTTCCTGTTGGTTCAACATTGTCGTCTGGATTAGACTCAACCTCAATTGTTAGCGTACTTCGTACATTTAATTTTAGTCCTCACAATTCGTTTACTGCGGCTTTCAAAGAGGAGAGATATTCTACCGCTGAAAGGGGGCCCTATCGAAGTTCAGTAGCCATCGACGAGGTTTCCATTGTAAACCAAACGGCGGGCTCACTTGGACTAGAGTCTCATATTGTTCCAGTAAATTTAAATAATTTGGAAGAGAAACTGCGTATGACTATTTACCATCTTGAAAGTGGGAATAGCTCTCCTGCAACCATACCTCTTATGCAGACATTGCAAGTCGCAAAATCCGAAGTTACGGTTATTCTGGAAGGACAAGGAGCCGATGAACTTCTTTTGGGATATATTACTCCGCTTTTTGTTCCTATACTATTTCAGTATGGTTTGAAACTTAACTTTCAAAAGGCACTTAAGTTTTTAAAAGGGTTTCGAAAGCAGTATACTTACTCTTATGCTTTTCGACTTTACGTTCGATCTTTACTAAACTCAAGCCCCTTTCTCAGAAAAATGAGATCGGCAACAAGTTTTACTGAAAAAATTTATGGGTCTAAACTGCAAAACTACACGTTCATTCCAGATTATCCTGAAAGAGAGGACACGCCCCATGATCCGATTAATCGCATTCTAATGCAACAACATTCGGGAGGGCTTGTTAACCTTTTGCACTATGGAGATGCGATATCAATGGCGCATTCCCTCGAGAGCCGTCTTCCTTTTATGGACTACCGATTGGTCGAGTATGTTTTTAAATTGCCTTGGTCGTTTAAGATCAATAACGCATTGACTAAAAGTATTCATCGATTCGCGATGAATGGGCTTGTGGAAAATTCAATACTGGATTCCACGCTAAAGTTTGGATTTACAACTCCCATTTCAGCGTGTTTTCGACTAAATAATGGAGTGCGGTCGGAAGCGTCACAACAACTATTGTCAACTCGTTGCCTAGATAGAAAATTGTTTTCTGAAAAATACTTAACAGAACTTATTGAGCAACATGAATCAGGAAAACAGGATCATGGTTCACTTCTTTTTAGATTGCTTTCAGTTGAGATATGGTTTCAAGTTTTTTTCGACGACAGAGGCGCGGTTTGTTAAAAAAGCAAGTTTTTTGTGATTTACTATATTTTACTAATGTTTAGTTAAGTTTTAATCAATAGATAGCAACCTTAGTTTCTAATTGTCTTTTTTATGTGTTGAGAACTTGTCATTTTCGTTTGCTGTTCAAAGCAAAACACTTACATAAAAACAAATACGACGTTAAATGTATAGACCTAAAATGTTGGCCTAATAGAATTAGAAAACTGGAAGTTTTATGAGCCATTATGATCAAGAATATTACAACTGGCACAAAGTTGTGGGAGAGTTTGGTGGAATCGCAAATTTAATTAAATTTAGCGATTTTATTAATATAGATTGCAAAGTGATTGATTTCGGTTGTGGCGGAGGGTTTCTTCTCTCGCAAATTAATTGCGCAGATAAAATTGGTATTGAGGTAAACCACGTCGCTCTGGAAGAGGCTAGACGTCGTGGAATTAAGGTGGTAGACAATGTCTGTGAAATCGAAAGCGGCTGGGCAGACGTTGTGATTTCTAATCATACGCTCGAGCACGTTCCAAACCCTATTGAAACACTTAGACAGCTAAATGCCGCTATTAGGTGCGATGGATTAATTGTAATTGTTGTCCCTTGCGAGACTATCTTCGGATCCTATGTTCCAAATGACAAAAATCATCATTTGTATACGTGGAATCCTATGACTCTCGGAAATATTTTGAATGAGTCTGGCTTTTCTGTCTTGGAATCTAAGGTTTTTTGGCATAAATGGCCTCCTTTTCGCAGACATATTGTCAAATGGCTTGGTTGGAAGTGGTTTCATCGGCTCGCGATTGTCTATTCTATTCTTGATAGAAGAGATTTTCAAATTAGGGCTATTGCAAAAAAAAATAATTGAACTCCTATCGTTTTTGGCGTGATTTAAACAGAACCACAATTAGTACTTTTATAATGAAGATGAATTTTGTTTTTCCGGACAAACAAAATATAGATTGGAATTTCGATTTTGCGAGGCTTTCGTAATCGATGAAGAAACTTCTTGTCTGTCAAGGATATATTCCCGAGTATCGTCGCCCTGTTTTCAATGCGTTAGGAGATTATTACAACGTAACTGTACTTCATGCAGGAAAGTACCAAAGAAATAGGAACGACGCCTTTATTGACGTGTCGGTCCCGTCTTCTTTAATTGGCCCGTTCCATGTCCAAAAGGCAATTTCTAAGTTTTTTAGCGACGCGGACGTTATTCTTTCTATGTTTGACTTACGTTGGCCGAGTATTTTGATTCAAACGATGCGCGCAAAAAAAGCAAGGCGTTTAGTTTGGGGGCATCGTTCTAGTAAGCGTCGCGTAATTAATTTTTTTCGCACACTTGTTGCGAAAAATGTAGACGGACTAGTGCAGTACTCGGATGCTGAAACGGAATCTTTAATTCAGTCGGGAATTCCAAAAAATAAAATTTTTATTGCTTCTAATACTCTTAGGATTGATAATCATCAAGATTGTAGTTTGAGTTATAAAGATTTGTTTCTTTTTGTCGGGAGGCTTCAACGCCGTAAGCGGATTGACGTTTTGATTAATTCTTTTTTTTCGGCTATGAAGAACTTACCTTTGTCGATTAACCTATGCATTATTGGAACGGGAGAAGATGAGCTAAATCTTAGGTCTCTTGTAAAATCTTTGGGGATCGCGGAAAGAGTTCACTTTTTAGGGGAGTTACGACAGGATGAGGAGTTGAAAACATATTTTAAAAGGGCTATTTCCTATGTTTCACCGGGACCTGTTGGATTGGGTGTATTGCATGCGATTGCGTATGGTGTTCCCATTCTCACAGTTTCGGCTTCTGGGTTGCACGGACCGGAGTTCAACCATCTTCGTTCAAACCAAAACTCTGTAATTCTTTCGTCCTTCGATGAACTTGCAACGGAAATGATTAAGTTAGCAGCCGACGACGCAAAAAAGGCCAGAGCTCTTGGCTTTTCTGCTTACGCACACTACCAAAAATACGGTCTTTTTTCGAATATGCTAGGGGGGCTAGTGGCAGCGATAGAGGGGGATGTATCAAGTCGGTTTTGTGTAGCCAATTATTTGCAATAATAATTTTTGTAGATAGTTATATTTCTAACTAGTCCTAGGGATACTCGTGAAGTCTTTAATAATAGCACCATTTCCTCCTCCAGTTTCGGGAAATTCACTTCCAGTTGTTACAATTGGCGCTGTTTTAAATCGTTTGGGAGAGACAGATTCGGTTAACCTGAGCAAGCAATTTCATACATCTGGATTTTCTTTGAAGCGCTCAGGTCAGTTGCTTAACCTTTGTAAAGGCATTCGCCGCAAAATCGACAAATGTGATCTTGTCTATTTGACCCTAGCGGAGTCTTTTGCGGGAGGTTTCAGGGATCTCTGCTTTTATCGTATTATTGGTAAAAAAATTGATAGATCGATATTGCATATGTTTGGTGGGGCGAACATGCGTCGGATTCTTCGAAATCCGCTTACTCCTCTGTATTTTACCAATCGCTATTATCTTTCGAGGGCTGGAAGGATTGTTGTTGAAGGAGAAACTCAGGCTATGTTTTTTGAGAAAGTTGCCAGCCGAGATAAGATTGATGTTATAAATAACTTTGCCTCCCCGGAACTACAGTTGTCTGAGCAGGAGGTTGATCGAAAATTCTTCAATGTTTCAGTTATTAACTGTCTTTTTTTTAGCAATATGCTTTATGGTAAGGGACATGTTGAAATGGCAAAAGCTTTTTTAGCATTGCCAGAGTCGATCAGATCTTCTTTTCGTTTAACTTTTGCAGGTAAACTTGTTTCGGACGAAAACGAGTTTTTGAGAATTGTTAATAATTTACCAAATATTTCATATATTGGCCCTGCATACGGAGAAGATCGAGTTCGCCTATTTCGCGAGGCTCATGTGTTTTGCCTTCCTACTTATTACCCTTACGAAGGACAACCATTTTCTATTATAGAGGCTTATGCAAGCGGGTGCTGCGTTTTAACAACTCCCCATAGTGGGATTCCGGATATTTTTTCTGATAAAAAAAATGGTTTTTTTGTCGAGAAAAAATCTGTTCAGTCAATCGTTGATCGAATGATGCTTTTGCCCGATAATATTGCTTTGTGTAGGGAAATTGCTATTGATAATTGCAAAATAGCTCGGACCAACTATTCACGAGTGCGTTATGAAGAGCTTTTCATAAAAACGGTAAAGTCTTTGACCGGCGAACCGTCAATGAAGGAGTAGTTTATGATAAAAGTCGTCGATTATGGTTCTGGTAATGTTACAGCGATATGTAATATATATTCTAGACTTGGGATCTCATGTGGTCTTGCTTCGCATACAAGAGATTTTGTCGGGGGAACTAAAATTATATTACCCGGTGTAGGCGCATTTGATGTTTCTATGAGGTTGCTTGCTGATTCCGGAATGTTGGATGTGCTTAACAATTTGGTCTGTCAACAACATGTGCCTGTTTTAGGGGTATGTGTTGGAATGCAAATGATGGCGGATGGGTCAGAAGAGGGGGTTGGAAAAGGTTTGGGGTGGATTGCCGGTGATGTTAGGAAAATTGATACCGATAGTATTTCTCAAAAGCCGATTCTTCCACACATGGGTTGGAATAGTATAGAACCAAACTTTTTTCACTCGATATTCGATAGTGTTGATTTCGAAAAGGGATTTTATTTTCTTCACTCTTTTCGTTTTCATTGTGAGAATAGTGAAAATGTTCTTGCAACTACGAATTATGGAGGTCGATTCGCTTCAGCCATTGTTAAAGACAATATTTTTGGTTTTCAATTTCACCCTGAAAAAAGTCACGAAAACGGAATTAAATTACTTGAGAATTTTGCTAAACTTTAGTCATGCTCCGCTCTAGAATTATTCCTTGCTTACTTGTTCATGATTTTGGGCTAGTAAAGACGCGTCAATTTAAGGATCCTAAGTATGTAGGTGACCCTCTAAACGCGGTTCGCATTTTTAACGAGAAGGAAGTTGATGAACTTATCGTTTTGGATATCGATGCGACGCGCGAACACAGAGCTCCTGATTTTGAACTGATTAAGAACCTTGCTGCAGAGTGTCGGATGCCTTTGTGTTACGGTGGTGGGGTTACATCTGCGGAACAGGCAATGGAGATTATTAGCTTTGGAGTCGAGAAGGTTGCGATTTCGTCCGCTGCGTTGGAACGCTTTGAATTGGTTTCGGAAGTCTCTACCGCTGTTGGCGCTCAAAGTGTAGTTGTCGTTTTGGACGTACGGACCAGTTTGTTTGGGAAACAGCAGGTTTATATTCGAAACGGCACAAAGAACACGAAACTTTGTCCGGTTGCCGTTGCTCAGAAGATGCAGTCTCTCGGTGCTGGAGAAATCGTTGTGAATTCAATCGATCGAGATGGGATGATGAACGGTTACGATCTTCCCTTGATTTCTCAGATTCGTGAGGCGATCGACCTACCGATGACCGCTCTTGGAGGGGTATCTAGCTTGGAGGATTTACGGAAGCTAACTCAACAGTTTCGTATTATCGGGGCAGGTGCTGGAAGCTTCTTTGTTTTTAAGGGGAAGTACAGGGCGGTGCTGATTAGTTACCCGATGGGTGATGATAAGAGGTATGCTCTCGGAGAGGGATGAGTCCCACGCCTACGAGCTTGGTCCCCACTAACCTTCTATAAATAGCTATGAGTACAACCGAGATTCAAGAATTTGCGGTCCCCTCCACGTACAGGGGGACGCGTCCATATCAGATATGCGCAAACTGTGTCATGGATACATCGGACTCCCTCATCCAGTTCGACGAGGATGGGGTTTGCGACCATTGCGCGAACTTCCATAAACACGTCAAACCGAACTGGCACACGGACGAACGCGGGAAACAAGAGCTGCAGGCGATTGTTGAACGAATCAAGACCGATGGTAAGAATCGGGACTTCGATTGTATCATGGGAATGAGTGGAGGTGCCGACAGCTCCTATATGCTTCATGTGGCTGTGAAGGATTTCGGGCTTCGACCCTTGGTCTTTCATGTCGACGGGGGATGGAACTCGAAAATTGGGGTGAACAACATCGAGGTTCTTATCGATGGACTAGGACTCGATTTGTTTACGGAAGTCATCAATTGGGAGGAAATGAAGGATTTCCAGTTGGCCTTCTTTAAATCGGGGGTACCTCATATCGATATCCCTCAAGATCACGCCTTTATTGCAACTCTTTACAATTTTGCCGCAAAACACAAAATTCGGTACATTCTGAACGGCGGAAATTTTTCGACCGAGTGCGTTCGGAACCCACTCGAGTTCTTTTACTACGGAACTGATATGGCGCAGATCAATGATATTCGACGTCAGTTCTGTACCACCCCCATGAAGACGTACCCCTTTAGCAGTATTTTGCGACACAAGGTATACCTCAGATATATTCGGAGAATACAGGTAGTGAAGCCACTCAACTATTTTCCCTATATAAAGTCCGAGGCGATGGATCTTCTCGAGCGTGAGTACGGATGGATCCCTTACCCTCAGAAACATTTCGAATCACGATTTACGCGCTTTTTTGAGGGATATTGGCTCCCCAATAAATTCGGTTTTGACCCAAGGCGAGTTCAATTCTCTAGCTTGATCTTAACAGGGCAAATGACGCGCGAAGAGGCAGTAGGGCGAATGCTCTCCCCGGCTCTTCCTGCGGACGAAGTGCGAAACGAATTTGAGTTTGTTGCAACAAAACTAGGCATATCAACAGACGAATTGCATTCCTATTTTAATGCTCCGAATAAATCGTACCGCGACTATAAGAATCAAGAAAGTATGTTTGTTCTTGGAGCCAAAATATTGAACTGGCTTGGAATTGAACGGGCCATCAAGAGATAAATAGCGCGGAAGATATAAAACTACCGTGTGGTCAGGGCCGCGTAAGGAATTGGTATAAATTCATCTGCCGCTCGTCTAATTTGTATTCATTTCGTATTACGAACCCGCAGAAATAACTCCAGCGATGTACGATATTTGCGTTCTCGGACTAGGCTATATTGGCCTTCCTACAGCTTCGGTTTTTGCCACGAAGGGGAAGAGGGTCCTCGGGGTAGATGTGGTTCCGCACGTAGTTGAAACAATCAACGAGGGAAGGATTCATATCGAGGAGCCTGATCTGGATATCCTTGTTCGAGCGGCAGTACAGAGCGGGAACCTTACCGCCGCGACCTCGCCCCAACCCGCTTCGACTTTTATTGTTGCAGTACCCACCCCTTTCCACCACGGTTCTGGAACGAATCTTCCTGACCTCACTTACGTTGAAGCAGCCACGCGATCCTTGGCTCTCGTTGTAAAGAAGGGTGATCTTGTCATTTTGGAGTCGACGAGCCCCGTCGGGACTACCGAACTGATGCGGGATTGGTTGTTGGATGCTTGCGAGGGGCGATTCTCAGAAGGGGATTTTCTGTTTGCTCATTGCCCAGAGCGGATTCTTCCGGGGCAAATGCTCCGTGAACTCGTCTCCAACGATCGGATCGCCGGAGGACTTACCCCCGAGGCTGCGGAGAAGGCGAAGGAACTCTATGAGACCTTCTGCTCGGCGGAGATCTTTACGACCGATGCTCGGACTGCGGAAATGGCAAAGCTGACCGAAAACTCTTTTCGAGATGTCAACATCGCCTTCGCAAACGAACTCTCAATGATTTGCGATTCGTTGAATATCGATGTCTGGGAACTGATTCGGCTCGCAAATCGACATCCCCGCGTAAAGATACTACAACCAGGGCCAGGTGTCGGTGGGCACTGCATCGCGGTGGATCCCTGGTTTATTGTCGCTGCGGCCCCCGATCGCGCTCGTCTGATTCGTACCGCGAGGGAGGTGAATGATTCGAAGCCATCCCACGTGATTACCCAAGTCCAGGAGCGAGCGGAACGATTTCGCAAACCTGTTGTCGCCTGTCTAGGATTGGCGTTTAAAGCGGATGTCGATGATTTGCGTGAAAGCCCTTCTCTGCATATCGCTGAACGACTCTGTGCGCTCTATGGGGAAGACTTGATCGTTTCGGAGCCCCATATTGATATACTGCCGAAATCTTTGGTAGGGAAAGCAAGACTCCTTCCTGCGGAGGAAGCGGTGAAGTTAGCTGATATCGTCGTGCTCTTGGTGGATCATAAACCGTTTAAGAAGATTCCGAAGCGATTGCTGGATCAAAGGATTGTGATCGATACGAGGGGATGTTGGGCGTGAAGTGGGGGAACCACGGAATACACGGAATACACGGAAAAAAGAAGACTAAAGACCTTAGGAAGAAGGGGGAGCGGGGGACCAGAGAGGACGTAAGTCCTCTGGGGTCGATACGAGGGATGCTTGCTCCAGGATTTTGGCCAGTAGCGTGACATCGGAAATGGGGCGTATCTCCTCCATGATTGCAAGGCCTGCTTCGCCAAAACGGAAACGCAGCATCGCTTCGATTCCACACTCGAGTCCTTGTTCCAGTCCTTGCTCAGTCCTTGCTCAAGTCCTCACGCCTCAAGTCTGATAGCTTACACCTTATCGCTTACTCCTTATCCCTTAAATGCTTCAGGTTTTACAGAGTTTAAATAACGGGCAGACGCTGATTGCTGAAGTTCCGGCGCCGGCGGTCGGGAGTGGGAAACTCCTTATTCGTACCGACCGAACGTTGATCTCCGCTGGTACTGAAAAGATGCTGGTGGAGTTTGGACAAGCTGGGTGGATCGGGAAGGCAAAAGCTCAGCCGGAGAAAGTCAAGCAGGTCCTCGATAAAATTCGTGCCGATGGATTGCTTCCAACCTTAGACGCCGTCTTCTCAAAACTTGGTGAACCACTTCCTTTAGGATACTGCAACGCGGGAACTGTTCTGGAGGTAGGGAAGGGAGTCTCCGGGTTCGAAGTTGGAGATCGTGTGGTTTCAAACGGTCCCCATGCAGGGTTCGTTGCGGTTCCTCAGAATCTGTGCGCTAAAATTCCAACGAATGTGGATTTAGACGAAGCTGCGTTCACTGTTCTGGCTAGCATCGGACTTCAAGGAATACGGTTGGCCGAACCGACTCTCGGAGAGTGTTTTGTTGTCTACGGACTTGGGCTAATCGGTCTGATTACGGTTCAATTGTTACGCGCCAATGGCTGCCAAGTCATCGGAGTCGACATCAATCGTCGACGACTTGACTTGGCGGAATCGTTCGGAGCGGAAGTGATTCATGGGGGTGAATGTTCCGATATTCCCTCGCGAATTCACTCCCTCACTTCGAATCGAGGTGCCGATGGGGTGATCATTACCGCATCGGCTAAAACGGATGAAATCATCAGTATTGCGGCGAAGTCCTGCCGTAAGCGAGGGCGTATTGTTCTAGTCGGTGTCATCGGACTCAATATTCGCCGCAGCGATTTCTACGAGAAAGAACTCTCCTTTCAAGTCTCTTGCTCGTACGGCCCTGGACGCTACGACAGTGAGTATGAAGAGAAAGGAAATGACTACCCGCTGGGATTTGTTCGCTGGACTGAACAGCGAAACTTCGAAGCTGTCCTGCAGATGTTACGTCAGGGATTGATTTCCTTTAAACCGCTGATTTCGCATCGTTTTCCCATCGAAAAAGGAGTCGATGCTTACGGATTGATCCAGAGTGATTCGTCTGCATTGGGAGTCGTTTTGGAGTACTCTTCAGAGTCATCGAAGTATGAACAGACGGTTTCGATTCATCCCAGGGAGGCCAAGGCTTCCTCTCTGGAAAAAGAGGTGGTTACTGCAGTAGTAGGGGCAGGGAATTTTACCAGGGCGACGCTGATGCCGGCCATGCGTGGATTAGGGTATCGTTGCAAATATGTCGTCGGGCGTTCTTCTACCTCCGAAATTCATCATACCGCCTCCAAATTTCAAGTGGAGAATGCTACGACGGACTTGGATCGGGTTCTCAACGATGAGGAAGTCAACCTCCTCTTGATCACAACAAACCACGACTCGCATGCACGCTTGGTCTGCGAGGGGCTTCGCGGGAACAAGCATGTTTTCGTCGAAAAACCTCTAGGCTTAACGGTGCAGGAGTTGGTCGAGATTCGACGGGTTGCCGATGAACATCCCGCTCGTCGCGTCCTCGTCGGTTTCAATCGTCGCTTCAGTCCTCATACGGTCCGATGTCGAGAGTTGCTGGCGGGGCGCAGCCACCCGGTTGCCATTCAGATCCTCGTTAATGCAGGGGAGATACCGTCGGACCATTGGGTTCATGATCCAGAGGTTGGAGGAGGACGCATCATTGGCGAGGCATGTCACTTCCTCGATTGGATATCCTACGTCGCAGGGGCTCCTATTCTTTCGGTTGGAGCCATGGAAATGGGGGGGGCCGTGGAGATAGGGCAGGACAAGATGTCGATCCATGTCACTTTAGCGGATGGAAGCATTGGGAGCGTTTGTTACCTCGCCAATGGAAGCAAAGCCTATCCCAAAGAATCGTTTCGGGTTTTCTCGGACAACCGGGTTTTTGAAATCGATAATTTTCGTGTTTCGCGGGGGTATGGATTCCGTGGCTTCTCCAAGCTGAAAACGGCGAGGCAGGAAAAAGGGCATCGGCAGCAGTTTGCTGCGATTTTGGAATCTCTCAAGGGGAGTGATAAGTGCGATTTGAGTTTCGGCTCGTATTTTAATTCTAGTCTTGCAAGTATCGCCGCAGTGATTGCAGCGACGGAGAGTCGAGTCGTGAGGATGGACGAATTGCTGGCGAGCATCTAAGCGTTCTAAAGGGAACCACGGAATACGCGGAACACACGGAAAAAAAAGAGCAATTTTGAGAATACTAATTGTACACCAGTACTTCCTTTCCAAAGATGGTGCGGGGGGGGCGCGTTGGAATCAGATGGCGCGGTATTGGGCGGAGCAGGGGCACGAGATTACTGTCCTTGCGGGAATGGTGGACTACAACTCTGGGAGGAAACCACCGGAGTACCGATGGCGTTTCATTAAACGGGAAGATCCTATTCCTGGTGTGCGTGTCTATCGATGTCATGTTAGTCAGTCGTACAATACGAGTTTTCTCGGTCGCGCTTGGGCCTATTTCAGTTTTGCGGTTTCTTCGATCATAGCGGGTGTTTTTTTTGCCCCCCGCCCGAAGGTGATCGTCGCCACGAGTCCGCCTCTTACGGTAGGGGTGACGATGAAGTGGTTGAAACGACTTCTGCGATGTCCAGCAATCTTCGAAGTACGTGACCTATGGCCTGAAAGCGCGATCGATACGGGGGTTCTAAAACCTGGTCGGTTAGCGAATATGCTTTTCCGAATGGAAGCAGATGCATACCGAACCGCAGATTGGATCAATGTGTTGACCCCCGCGTTTCGTGAGACGCTTATCGAGAAGAAAGGAGTTTCTCCCGATCGAATCAGCATGATTACCAATGGGGCCGATCCCGATCTGTTCATGCCTGGCCCCAAAGAAAACGATGTTCGGAGGGATCTAGGCTTGGAGGGGAAGTTTGCCATTGGCTATTTTGGCGCGCATGGAAAAGCGAATAGACTTGGGCAACTACTGGAAGTTGCCGGTCGTCTAAAGAACGAACTACCCGAGGTTCAGATCGTGTTGGTAGGGACTGGCATGGAAAAAGAGTCTCTCCAAAAATCGGCTTCTGAGCGTGGACTAACCAACGTTACTTTTGTGGATCCAGTCCCCAAGGAGAAGGTGGCCGACTATATCCTGGCTATGGATGTCTGCACCGCGGTCCTGATGAAGAACGACACGTTCAAAACAGTCTATCCGAACAAGGTTTTCGACTATATGTGTTGTGAAAGGCCGACGCTGATTGCGATCGATGGAGTTGCTCGCAAGCTGGTCGAAGATGCAAAAGCGGGGATCTATGCCGAACCAGAAAATATTGAGGAAATAGTGGATGCCATTCGGAATCTCTATAATTCACCCGAGCTTTGCGCGGAATTCGGGAAGAATGGTCGCGAGTTCGTTTTGGAAAACTATGCTCGAGACCGCTTGGCGGCGAAGTACCTGACTATCGTCGAGCAAGTAGCAAAAAAGTGAACCCCCTGTTTAAAGCGTTTTGGATCGCGAAAGGGGTCGGTTGGGACAATGTTCCGCGCCGTGTCTATCAATCGGTGGTCCAGAAGTCTGGGATATTGCGTCGACGTTTGGAGTCCTCTCGTTTTGAAGAATCGCAATGCCCCTTGTCGACCATGTCCCATGAAGAGCGTTTTGAAGCTTGGAACCATCGCATAACTAGATTTCTCTCGGTTCCTCCAAGAGAGGAGCTTGCAGCTTTTGTCGCTTCTCAGCGTGGCCCGGGCGTCTTGCCCGGAGGAATCAAGGCTGCTTCGGGCGAGACGCCCGGGCCACGGGAGGAGGATTCACTCCGTGACTGGGAATTGTGGGATGAACAGGTAATTGGAGCCAATCGACGCGCTTTAGCCGGCTATTACCCAATGTTTAGCCACTGGGAATCCTTGCTCGGTTGGCCTCCAAATTTTCAACGCGACACAACCAACGATATCACTTGGCCTGTCGGCCCCCATTGGACCGAGTCGACTCGTTCTGGGCCTCCGTACAACGATTTAAAACTGGTTTGGGAACCCTCTCGGCTTAGCCTGATCTATTCCCTTGCTCGTGCTTATCGGTACGACGGAAATGAAGAGTGGGCGGAAGCGTATTGGGATCTCGTCGAAGCATGGATCGAACAGAATCCGGTCCAATGTTCGGTCGCGTGGGGATGTGGACAGGAAGTCGCGATGAGGTGGATGGCGATCCTGTTCGGGGCTGTTTGCTGTTTCGACAGCAAAGCGACAACATCAGAGCGACTGGCAAAAGTCGATCTCCTCGCTTGGCAAACGGCTGAGCGAATCGAGGCGAATATCAACTATGCGATTAGCCAAGAGAATAATCATGCGTTGAGCGAGGCTGCTGGTTTATTGACGGTTGGTTTGCTCTACCCTGAACTTCAAAATTCTAGTCGCTGGGCTGCTACCGGTCTCCGCGTCCTTGAGAAGGAACTGTTGCGGCAGATCTATAGCGACGGTTCCTACGTTCAACATTCGATGTCGTACCATCGCGTGATGTTGGATGTGGTACTCTGGTCGCAGGGATTGCTAAAGGAGCAGGGGAGATCGCTAAATGAACGAGTGATGGCGCGCGTTCAAGAATCCATTCGATGGTTGAATGAATTTGTCGATTCCGAAAATGGGCGGGTGCCTAATCTTGGATCGAATGATGGTGCCAATGTTCTTCCCCTTTCTTGTTCTGATTACCTTGACTATCGTCCGGTTCTAACAACAGCGGCACAAATGTTCGGGGTGACCGTTCAGGAGTTTGGCGACGGAGCTTGGGTTGAGAAATCGCTGTGGTTTGGATTTCCTCAAAAGCGAGCTGATGCATCAAACGAGGAAAGAAGCGTAAAACACGACCAAAGAGCCACTCACTGGCAAGCTCCCATCGGCGGGTATTCGATTCTGCGTGGAGAGCGTAGTTATGCGATGGTCCGCGCCGGTCGCTATCGAGATCGCCCCTGTCAATGCGATATGTTGCATGTCGATATTTGGCATGATCATCGTAACATCCTCCGAGACACCGGAAGTTTCCGATACTACCATGAAGACCCGAGCGTGAAGGGATACTTCTATTCTGTAGAAGCACACAATACCGTTCAAGTGAATGCCCAAGAGCAGATGGTCAAAGGACCAAATTTTCTATGGTTCCATTGGCCGACAGCCACTTCCCAATTTCGCTCCCCGAACGAATTGGAGTGTTGCGCTCAGTTCCGAACAGCGACACCCTATGCTCACTACAGAACCGTCCACCGAATCGATGATTCCTATGAAATCGTGGATAAGGTTCTTAAGGGAAACGCTGCGGTTGGAGAGGTCTTCCGAGTTGCCAGATGGCACTTGTCTCCCGAGTTGGCCTGGGAGATCGCCGACTCCGCAGAAGGTCTGATTTATGGTGTTGCGGGGGATGTGGCCGTTTACACGATTTCCCTCAGTTCCGATGGCCCGATATCGGTGTCGCTACAGCAGGGCTGGGAGTCCCTTTACTATGGAGAGCGACACCACGTGCCGGTGCTGACGGTACAATGGATGGGTAGTGAGTTGTCGACGTTGTTTCGCCCTGATTGCTCAGAGGAGAGGTCGGGGGTGAGCGGACGCATCGGAGGTAAGGGGGGGACGCGAAGCGTCCCCCCATCACAACCCGTGGCGTAAGCGAGGGACAGCGTCGCGAGTGCACGTAGCCCTGTTAGGAGTGTCTCAGGTTGGGTGGCACGTCCCTGGAGCACGAAGGGCGTGCTGTGAGACCTGGGATCGAGGTCTGGTTGCCAACGCTATCCCTCGCTTACGCCACGGGTTGTGATTGTCGGGCCTCGCTTATGCCTCGGCCCAATACAATAAAAAAACGCTTTCTTGAATGACGAATAAAACTATACCCGTCGCACTTATCGGGGGTGGGGGCTTTGCGAGAGAAGTCGGCGGGTATCTTGCTGCCGTTTTTCCGGGACGCGAGGTTTGTGTTATCGATTTTGATCCGTGTTGCGAAGTGGTTCGGTATGCGCCGTCGGTTCGGTATCTGGGGAAATCGATCGATGAAGTAGAGCACCCCGAAATGTTTGAATATTTGGTGACGGTCGCCTCTCCTAGTCGTAGGGAATCGATTACGCGTGAACTTCAAAGCAGGAATCTTCGTCTTGTGAAACTCGTTCATCCGGCTTCGGTAGTGGCTTTGGATGCGAGGATCGCCGATGGGTGTATCGTGGCGCCTGGAGCGGTGATCAATGCGGGGGCTTCGTTGGAGTGCGGGGCGATTGTCAATGTCCATTGTTCCGTGGGGCATGGGGCGGTGGTTGGGGAGTTTTCGGTTCTTTCTCCCTTCTGCTCTCTCTGTGGAGATGCTACGGTGGGGAAGCGTTGCTTTCTCGGAACGCGTACGACCCTTTTCCCCCGAATTAAGCTTGGAGATGATTGTGTTGTCGATTCGCATACTGCTGTTAAGATGAGCGTCGGGGACCGGAAGATGGTTTCCCATCGACCTAAACTCCATGTCCTCGATCATCGATTGGCACCTCCTACCCATGAATGACATGCCCCCCTCCCTGGAAGAAGTCTTTGCCGATGCGCTTCAAATTGATGTTGCTCAGGTGACGGACGAATTGACTTATTCGTCGATCCCGGAATGGGACTCGGTCGCGCATATGGCCCTCATCGCAGCCATCGAAGATCGGTATTCGATCATGCTCGATACGAACGATATTATCGATCTAAGCTCGGTGGGGAAGGCGAAGGAAATCTTAAAGAAGTTTGAAGTTTGAAGTGGGAAGTTTGAAATTGGGGGGGGACCACGGAATACACGGAAGACACGGAAAAAAGAAAAGAACAGGGTGGCTGAAATAGTTCTTTCGCTTGATGGGAATGTGGCTGTTGTGACCGGGGCGTCGCGGGGGATTGGGTATGCGACGGCGGTGATGTTTGCTCGGTTGGGGGCTGTTGTGATGATGGCTTCTCGGAATGAAGAGGCTTTGGAAGGGGCTTGCCGGCTGGTGCGGGAGACGACGGGGAATGATCGGGTGGAAGGGATTCCGTGTGATGTGACTTCCGCCGACTCGGTACGTGACTTGTTTCAACGGGTTTACCGACAGCACAAACGGCTTGATACCTTGGTCGCCAACGCGGGGGTTCTCGACGATGCGTTGATCGGGATGGTGAGCGCGGAGTCGATCGAAACGACCTTCGCCACGAATACTTTTGGAGTTCTCTACTGCAACCAATATGCGAGCCGACTCATGGCTCGCTCGGGTGGCGGTTCGATCATCAATGTCGCTTCGATCATCGGAACGCATGGCAACGTCGGCCAAGCGGTCTACGGGGGGAGCAAAGCGGCTGTGATCGGGATCACGAAGTCGCTCGCGAAAGAACTGGCGCCTCAGAACATTCGGGTCAACGCGGTTGCGCCGGGGTTTATCGATACGGAGATGACGCGTGCCATCCCGGAAAAGATGGTTCAACAACGGGTTGATTCGATAGCGATGGGGCGGGTCGGGACGCCGGAGGATGTTGCGCGGGTTATCGTTTTTTTGGCGAGCGAGTTGGCGGGTTATGTGACGGGGCAGACGATCGGCGTGGATGGGGGAATGTTGGTTTGAGAGGCTGGAGGCCGGCTCACTGCGTTGTAGAACGGAATTCATTCCGTTAACCGCCGCTTCCAGCTCCTGCCCCCGATGAACGCATTGCACGCCCCCAACTCAGGGCCACCACAAGGCCCCGGAAGCGATGAGAGCCTCTCAGTGCCACCGGTGGCTTGGAGTGCCCTGAGTGAGGGGCCGGCTCACTGTGCTGGCGGCGGCTTTGATTGGCGGCGTTGTTTAACGGAATGAATTCCGTTAAACATGGGGCCCCGATGAACGCATCGGAGGGAGAAGACTGCTTCGTATGAACCCTTTTCAGGAGTTGGATCGGTTTTCTGGTACGGCGATAGTCCTGGGGGATGGATCGACTCGTAGTTATCGGGAACTGATCGCTGCCGCGGATCGTTCGGTTCGTGGGCTCAACTCTACCGATTTAGTCGCGATCGAATGCGACAATTCGGAGGCTTCTCTCGCGGCTTATCTCGGGGCGCTTCGGCTTGGAATCCCCCCTCTTTTAGTGGGATCGCAGCTTGCATCGGAGCTGCGTTCTGACCTCTACTCCCAATACGGGATCTCTGCGGTCTTTCAACCATCTAACGGCGGTTGGGTTAGACTTCTTCCGACCGGACCGGAGGTGCATCCTGATCTGGCTCTCTTGCTCTCAACGTCTGGGTCGACGGGCTCTCCGAAGCTGGTCCGACTCTCCCGACAAAACATCGTTGCGAACGCTCGTCAAATCGTGAGCTACTTGGGAATCGACGAATCGTCTCGTGCGATGCTTCTCCTGCCACAGCAGTACGCATTCGGTTTGTCCATTCTTCATTCGCATTGGATCGCCGGTGGGAGTTTGGTGCTGCCTCAACATACGATCATGGAGCGGGGGTTTTGGGAAACCGTTGCTTCCACTCGCCCTGATAGTCTTTCCGGGGTCCCGACGACGTTCGATCAATTGAGTCGGCTCCGGATTCGGTCGATGGAACTCCCTTCGCTAAAAACGTTGACGCAAGCCGGTGGGAAGCTCAACATTGCCCGTGCTAGAGAGTTTGCGGAGTTGGCTCAGGAACGTGGGTGGCGGTTCTGGATGATGTATGGTCAGACGGAAGGGACCGCTCGGATGTCTTACTTGCCTCCAGAGATGGCGATTCAAAAACCGGAGAGCATTGGGATTCCAGTCGACGGTGGCCGATTCGAGATTTTGGATGGGAAGGGAGAGGTGATCGCTTCGCCGCATACTCCTGGCAGTTTGGTCTACTATGGGCCGAACGTCATGATGGGGTATGCCTTTTCGGCGGATGATTTGAAACTAGGGGATACGCAACAGGGGCGACTGGAGACGGGGGATATTGCGGCGTTCGATGCGGATGGGTTTTACTCGATTCGTGGGAGGACGAGTCGGTTTGTGAAGGTGGATGGTGCGCGCGTGCAATTGGATGAGTTGGAGGAGTATTTGCGGGGGGCGGGGTTTGATGTGGTGCTTTGCGGTCGAGAGGAGCTTATTGCGATCGTTGGGAAAGATCGTGGGGCGAACGAATCGGCACGGGGTGAGTTGGTGAAGCGTTTTGGGATTCCAGGGCGGGTAGTTCGTGGTGTGGAGGTTGAGGAGATACCGAGGTCGGAGTCGGGGAAGGTGCGATACGGGGAATTGGTTAGCAGGTTGGGGGGAACCACGGAATACACGGAAGGCACGGAAAAAAGAAAAGGCGGGAGAGGATGTTAATAAATAGGATGAGCGAAGGGGGAAATGAATTTGGGGGTTGGCCGGTTTATGGGGTGGGGGCTGAGGAGAAGAGGGAGTGGATGCTTCGGGGGCTTCTTGGTCTGACGGAGTATCATCGGGAACATTGTTCCGAGTATGGGGCGATTCTCGATGCGCGGGGTTGGGGTGCCGAGCAAACGGATAGGTTGGAAGAGATCCCGTTCTTGCCGGTGCGTCTTTTTAAGCAGTTGGAGCTTCGGTCATGTCCGCTTGATCAAGTGGTTCGAACGCTTACTTCTTCGGGGACTACGGGACAGGTTCCTTCGAGAGTTTTTCTTGATAAGGAAACATCTTTGAGTCAATCGAATGCGTTGATCAAGATCTTTCAAAGTTTCCTCGGAACCGCGAGGCTTCCGATGTTGATCATCGATACTCCCTCGATTGTTAAAACAACTTCGACGCTCACTGCGCGGGGGGCGGGGGTTCGGGGGATGTCGATTCTTGGACGGGATCCGACGTTTGCCTTGCGAGAGGACCTCACACTCGATTTTGCGGTCGTCGATTCTTTCTTGGATCGGTACGGGGAGACGGACTTTTTGATATACGGTTCTACCGTGTTGATCTGGAAGTATTTTGTTCAAGCGCTCCGCGAACAGAATCGCTCCCTTCCAAAATCGAATGGGGTGCTAATTCACACCGGGGGGTGGAAAGCATTGCAGCAGGAAGCGGTGGACAATGCGCAATTCAAAGAACGGGTTTATGAGACGTGTGGAATTCGACGCGTTCATAATTTTTATGGGATGGCGGAGCAGGTTGGTTCGGTCTTCGTGGAATGCGAAGAAGGGGTGTTGCACGCTCCGGCCTTTGCAGATCTTCTTGTTAGGCGGGGAATCGATTGGGAAACGCTTCCACGGGGGGAGCGGGGAATTGTGCAAGTCGTTTCGTTGTTGCCTCGGAGCTATCCGGGGCATAGTTTGTTGACGGAAGATTTAGGGACGATTGTCGGGGAAGATGATTGTCCTTGCGGACGGTTGGGGAAGACTTTTTTGTTGCATGGTCGAGTTCCGGCGGCGGAGTTGCGAGGATGTGGGGTAATGTAGAACGGAATTTATTCCGTTAAACAACATTTCCAACTCCTACCCCCAATGCACGCATTGCACGCCCCCAACTCAGGGCCACCTCAAGGCCCCCAAATGCGGTGAGAGCCTCTTCGCACCAGCGAGAGGCTTGGAGTGCCATGAACTGGAGGTCGGCTCACTGTGCGGGTAGGGG
>CAYMXM010000005.1:33233-38944 GCA_964394065.1 uncultured Pirellula sp.
GTAGGGGCTTTGGATGGAGGCGTTGTTTAACGGAATGAATTCCGTTCTACATTGGCCCCAAATGCGGTGAGAGCCTCTTCGCACGAGCGAGAGGCTTGGAGTGCCATGAACTGGAGGTCGGCTCACTGTGCGGGTAGGGGCTTTGGATGGAGGCGTTGTTTAACGGAATGAATTCCGTTCTACATTGGGGGATAATATGAGTTTGGATATTTCTTCAGTGATCGCCAATGGGGCGGGAGTGCGGGAGGTGTTGAGTGCGGGAGTGAGGAAGCCGTTTGAGGAGTTGTTGCTTGATTTTGTCGGGGAACTTTCCAAGCGGATTCTTAACGAGCCGGCGTTTCGACGAAGCCCCGAAATCGTTGCGTTGGGGTTTTGGCTTCGCCCGAGTCACATTCAGCAGCTCCTTCAGGAATTTCGCGCGACATACGAAAAGGAGACGCATCAAGTTTCTCTGTGGAAACCGCGAGGGACGGTCGTTCATTTTTCCCCTGGGAATGTCGATTCGATCGCGATCTACTCGTGGATCCTTTCGCTCCTGTGTGGAAACCGGAACATCGTGCGGCTATCGACTCGGACTTCGGAATGGATGGAACGGCTTTGGGAATGTGTCGATCGGGTTTTTGGTGAGGAACGTTTCGCACCGATTGCGCGATCGAACTCGATCGTTCGCTACGAACATTCCGAGGAGATCACGAGGGAGCTCTGTAGCCATGCAGATACCCGGGTTATTTGGGGGGGGGACGATACCGTTCGACACATTCGAACCTTCCCTATTCCTCCAACGGCAAACGAGATCGCTTTTCCAAATAAACTCTCTTTGGGAGTTATTTCTTTCGCGGATTGGAGTCAGTGCAATTCGGATTTGAAACGAGAGCTAGCTCGTAACTTTGCTTTGGATGCTTTTCAATTTGGTCAACAAGCGTGCGCGTCTCCTCGTATCCTTGTTTGGATCGGAACGAACATCGAGCAAGATGGAGTCGAGGAGTTTTGGGGGCTTGTAGAGGAGGCGATTCCTACGTTGCAAGTCTCTTGGTCCGATCGGGAGTTCGTCGATAAGCTTGCTACGATGGACTATGCGGCGACGCAGTTTCCGTTGAAGCGTATTGCGGGGAAGGATAATCGGATCGTTCGAACGCGAATAGCTTTATCGAGTTTGCGAGCGTGTCTGGAATCGGATGTGCATTGTGGAGGGGGGCTTTTTTATGAGTTGGAGGCGGAATCTTTCGAAGCGATTCTACCCCATCTTCCACGAACCGTGCAGACGATTAGTCATGCGTTCGACTCGGATAAACTTTTGGCTGCGTTGGAGAAGTCTTCTCCGGAAGGAATCGACCGAGTCGTTCCCTTCGGCTCCGCGTTAAGATTTAGCCCGATTTGGGATGGATATCACTTGATGGAAACCTTTTTGCGCCGGATCACGGTGTTGTAGCAGGCTTTGCGCATCCTCTTTCTTAACCGCAGAGAACGCAGAGGGACGCAGAGTTGAAATCAAAATTGAAAGAGGGTGCAAAATATCCTCTATATAATTCTTTCGGGCTTTCCTCTGCGTTCCCCCGCGCCCTCTGCGGTTAAAAAAGAGTAATTTCCCCTACACCTCTCTACCTGGAATTCCCCTTCCCCTCATTCAAACGGCCATAAAATGACAACACTCGATCAAGAAATTCTCTCGGCGGTGGAGCGGGTACTGCCTCGGGGGGAGGGGACCGTTTTGTTGCATGCTCCCTATATGCCCCCTAACGCTGCGAAATACGTGCAGGAGTGTGTCGAGACAGGTTGGGTTTCTTCGGCGGGGGCCTATGTCACACGCTTCGAACAAATGCTAGCCGAAATAACCGGATGCAAACGAGCCGTCGCGGTGGTGAACGGGACGGCCGCGCTGGAGATGTGCTTTCGTCTGTCAGGAGTGCGACTTGGTGATGAAGTCCTCGCACCTTCGTTGACCTTCGTAGCAACTGCCAACGCCATTTCTCACTGTGGAGCTATCCCTCACTTCGTCGACGTCTCCTTCGATCGCCTTTCCATTTGCCCCGAGGCGCTGGAAACAAGGCTGCGGGAGATCGCTGCGGTGGGAAGTTCGGGAGAGACGATCAATCGAGAAACGGGAAAACGAATTTCCGCATTATGTCTGATGCATTGTTTTGGCCATCCGGGAGATATCGACGCCATCGATGGAATCTGCCAACGCTATAACATCACCCTCCTCGAAGATGCGGCGGAATCGCTCGGCTCGATCTACAAGGGGGAACACACCGGTCGGGTTGGGAAGATGGCGGCGATCAGTTTCAATGGGAACAAAATCGTTACAACCGGGGGTGGAGGAGCGATTCTTACCGATGATGAGGAATTAGCCGATCAAGCCAAGCATTTGACCACGACAGGGAAGATTCCTCACCCGTGGGAATTCCATCACGATCAAGTCGCTTGGAATTTTCGAATGCCCAACATCAATGCGGCGCTGGGGGTGGCGCAGTTGGAGGAACTGGAACGCCTTCTGCATTGGAAAAGAAAACTTACAACCGCTTACGTTGAGGCGTTGGCTGGGCTCACGGATGTGGAGGTTGTGCAAGAGCCAGCGGACAGCCGCAGCAACTATTGGTTGAACGCATTGCGTTTGCAAGGGGCTACGTTGGAACTTCGGGATCAGGTGCTGAAACGTCTGAATGATGCCGGGTATCAAAGTCGCCCTATCTGGGAACCGATGCATAGGTTGCCGATGTACAGCAGCGCACCACGCGGAGATTTGAGAAAAACCGAACAATTGAGACTGGAAATTGTCAACATTCCAAGTTCGGCGCAGCTTGGGGAGAAACTGTAGAGAGCAAGGAAATTATAGGAAAACCACGAATCACACAAATCTTACGAGTAATGACGGGCATCTCTTTGTCTCAACAGTTCTAATCAATCTCCTGTATTTCTTTTCAAGCCTATCTCTTACTGTTTTATCTTCATGAATAATCCCGTTGTCGTTATCGGAGATGGGGGCCATAGCCGAGTAGTGGCATCTGCTCTGCGGTTGTTGGATCGTGAAATCATTGGCTTCACCTCCAAAAGCGCGCAATATGGAGAAGCTGATGACTCGAAAGTGCGAATCTTTTCCGATGAGCTAGTTATGAAACGCTTCTCACCCAAGGAAATTGAACTCGTTCTAGGAGTCGGGTCTGTTTCTCCTAATACCGAAGCAGGTTCGCTTCAAACTATTGTTCGACTATTTCAGGCCTCGGGTTTTCAGTTTGCAGGGTTTGTTCACCCAACCGCCTTTGTCGCCGAAGAAGCATCTATTGCAGCTACTGCTCAGATTCATGCGGGGGCAATCGTTCAAGCGGGCGCAACGATTGGACCCTTCGCAATCGTCAATACAGGAACAATCGTCGATCACGATTGTGAAGTAGGAGCGTTTTGTCATTTGGCTCCAGGAACTGTTCTGTCCGGTAATGTAAAGATCGGGGTCGGATGTCATCTAGGGACTGGATGCAGGGCAATTCAAGGTATTCACATCGGTGCATACTCTTTTGTTGCCGCAGGGGCGGTAATCGCACAATCAATTGAAGATGGCGTTTGGGTAAAAGGAGTTCCTGCAAAGCCATTCTTGCCGAAAGAATAGAAGACCCAATATATATGACTGCGACTACTATCCTTCAGCAAATCGGTCGATCCGAACCTCTGTTTCAAGAGGACCTGGCGAAATGGGAAAGGGAGTTTTCTGAGCGGATTCGCAACAGTCGCTTTTTGGTCGTCGGAGGAGCTGGCTCGATCGGGAGTGCCGTGGTGCGCGAGATTTTTGCTCGCAATCCTAAAGTGCTTCATGTGATCGATACCTCCGAAAACAACTTGGCCGAGATGGTGCGGGATGTTCGATCCTCACTTGGGTACATTGATGGGGAGTTCCATGCCTATTGCTTTGACGGGCAAGGAGCTGAGTTTGAGTCGTTTGCGAAGAATACCCTCGAAGATGGGAACGGTTACGACTACGTTCTCAACTTTTCCGCACTCAAACATGTGCGAAGCGAGAAAGATCCTTACACGTTGATGCGCCTCATCGATGTGAATATTTTTCTGACCAAGCGACTCCTAGAGTTCGCGAGGGATTGTAGCGCAAAGAAGTTTTTCTGTGTCTCCACCGATAAAGCGGCCAACCCTGTCAATATGATGGGGGGATCGAAGCGGATCATGGAGATGTTCCTCCTCGGAGACGACAGCTCGACTCCTGTTTCCACGGCTCGCTTTGCGAATGTCGCTTTCTCGGATGGATCTCTCCCTCACGCTTGGACGCAACGCATTCAAAAGCGTCAACCTTTATCCGCTCCCAACGACGTGCGTCGCTATTTTGTCACCCCGCAAGAGGGGGCGCATCTCTGCCTCTTTTCGATCCTCCAGGGAAACGATCGAGAAATTTACTTTCCAAAACTAAGCCCACGATTGCACTTGGTGACCTTTTCTTCGATGGCGGTGAAGTATCTGGAGTCGCTAGGGTATGAAGCGGTGGAATGCGATTCGGAGGACGAAGCGCGTAGCCGTGTCGATGAACTCGCTGCTCAAAAAAAATGGCCCTGCTATTTTTTCAAGAGCGATACCACGGGAGAAAAGGACTTTGAAGAGTTCTATACGTCGAGCGAAGAAGTGGATTGGGATCGATATGTGGAGCTCGGTGTTGTTAAAAACGAACTAATTGTCGATGCGAAGATGCTTCGAGATTTCGAGAATCGAATTCAAACGTTGCGGAAGTCGCATCGGTGGACGAAAGAGGAACTGTTGGTGGAGTTTCAAAAACTGTTGCCAAATTTTGCCCATAAGGAAACGGGGAAGTCACTAGACAACCGGATGTAGCGATGTGAAAAGGACCGCAGATTGTCGCGGCGGTACAAGCATCGGAACTAAGGTCAACGTTTCTAGCACTTCTACCCCTCACCCCCAGCCCCTAGCCCCTCTCCCCGAAGCGGGGCGAGGGGAGCCATTTTTTAAATAGCCGAATTTCAGATGAAGCGTTTATTTGATGTTTTTGTATCGGGATGCGTCCTCTTTTTCCTTTCACCGATTCTGTTGGTGGTGATCGTGATCCTTAAGTTGACGGGGGAGCGAGAGGCGTTTTATTTTCAGGATCGAGTCGGCTATCTAGGCAAGATCATTCAGGTGACGAAGTTCGTCACGATGTTAAAAAATAGTCCGAACATGGGCTCGCAAGATATTACACTCCGAGATGATCCACGAGTTCTCCCCGTGGGGAAGTTTTTAAGGAAATCGAAGCTGAATGAAGTCCCTCAGTTTTGGGACGTGTTTGTCGGCAAGTTATCACTTGTTGGATGGCGACCTTTGATGCCGCAGGGGTTTGCGGATTACCCGCAATGGGTTCAGGAAAAGATTGTTAACGTAAAGCCTGGTTTGACGGGGATTGGCTCCCTCGTCTTTCGAGACGAAGAGGCGATTATCGCGAGAGCTCAATCGGAGGGACGCGATCTGCGGCAGTGCTACCGAGAGGATATCATGCCGTTTAAGGGGGCTTTGGAAAGCTGGTATGTCGACCATGCGAATTTCGTTACCGATGTGAAGATTCTTATGGCGACGGCGATTGCTGTCCTCGCTCCGAATTGGCGTGGGTTCTGGGGGTGGTTCGCGGGGATTCCAAAACCGGAGTCGCAAATTCTCAAAGAAGTCTTGGCCCCCAATGTAGAACGGAATTCATTCCGTTAAACAACGCCGCCAATCAAAGCCGCCGT
>CAYMXM010000006.1:0-29476 GCA_964394065.1 uncultured Pirellula sp.
ATTGCGAGGCTCCCATGCGATGACTTTCCGAGCTATGCCTTCAAAAATCCCGGGGGTTGGAGCAGAGCCCCAAGGTGACATAGGTTGGGAGCCAGAATGGGGCTCGTCGACTTGAAAGTGCTACCAGAGGTTTCGGGTAGTTAAATTCTCCGGGAAATTTCTTTTCAGCAGGCCACCCCCCGGCCCCTCTCCCCGAAGCGGGGCGAGGGGAGCGGAGATATAAAACGCGGCGAGTGCCGAAACGAGAAGCACGGAATTTACTTCGGGACAGTTCCTACGTAGGGTGTGTGAAGTGGTCGCCGTCCCAATTCAGAACCGGGGTCGCCTATCAAGCTCCTTCTCCATCGCAACCACCGTTGCCAATGGAGCGACCACGTAACACACCATGAGCACTGAATACGCTTCAGGGCAATAGCCGCGTTCTATACATTCCTTTTTGCGTTCGTCTGGATGGGCTCGCTCTGCGCTGTCAAAAAGTTGATGTTAACACGGCTTTCGGACGATCGTTTTGTTCTTTCGTCCGACCGGGGATCGTCCCCGTCGGAGGCCGCTTTGACGCCCTAAAACGCGCCGCGCTTTTAGATCTCCGCTCCCCTCGCCCCTTTTACCCGTGAGCCACGAGAACTTTCCACAAATACTATTGGCGATAACCTCTAGGTCGAACTAAGTTTGAGTTGGAGCCGCCTGCATCTTCTGTGGAGTTCAACAATGCGCAGTACTTATATTGTCACCTATGACATATGCGATGCCAAACGACTTCGGCAGGTCTTCCGCACGATGCGAAATTGGGGAAATCACCTTCAGTATTCCGTCTTTGAATGTCAACTCACCCCTCAGGAACTCGTTCAACTTCGCGCCGAGTTGACCGAAGTGATCCACCACAACGATGATCAAGTATTGCTGATCAATTTAGGCCCCACCGAGGGGCGTAGCACTCGCTCCATCGAAGCGATCGGCCAAGCATACGTGCAAGTCGACTCCCCCTGCTACATCGTTTAAACCGAACACGCGCACTTTTTAATGTATCCACTACTTGGGAGGGGCACCTATGATCTTGCCAAATTCATCAGGAGAACCCGCGTCTGATTCGGCACCTGCAGAGTCGACTGATCTCCTCCCGGCTCGGATGTTGAATGAGTTCACGTATTGCCCTCGGCTTTTCTACTTAGAACATGTCGAAGGGTTGTTCGCGAATAACGCAGACACGACCGAAGGAACATTTCGCCATCGTCGCGTCGACAAAAAGGGAGATGCTTTACCGGTCCCCGAGAAGGACGAGCTATCTGAAAAATGCCATGCGAGGAGCATCACACTTTCCTGTGCGTCGTTGGGGATTATCGCCAAAATGGACTTGGTGGAATCGGAAGGGCTTCGAGTCACGCCGGTCGACTACAAAAAAGGTTCCCCCCTGAAACTTGAGGATGGAAGCCTAAGCGCATGGGACCCCGAACGCGTGCAGATATGCGTGCAAGCGTTGGTGCTCAGAGCAAACGGTTTCGAGTGCAACGAGGGGGTACTGTTTTTCTGGGAGACGCGGCAACGTGTTGTAATTCCGATCGATGAGCCCCTCATCGCGATGACCAAGGCGATGATCCAACAAGCAAGACAAACAATGGTAAGCCAGCGAATGCCGTTACCACTGGTAGACAGTCCCAAGTGCCCTCGTTGTTCTTTAGTCGGGATATGCCTACCGGACGAGATTAACCGTTGCGTCGAGACCGGTCCAAGCATTGCGGATAAGGACTCACAACTTTACTTGTTCGACATAGGGCCGCAGTTCACTTTTCGTCCCAACGGCGAGAGGAAGCTCGAGCTTCGACGCCAGTTGATCACGGCTCGAGACGAACGCAAGCCACTTTACTTGAACACGCAGGGCTACACTGTAGGTATTTCAGGGCATGTACTGAAGATCAAAGACAAGCAGAAACTCGTTCAGGAAGCGAGGCTCAATGAAATTTCACAAGTAAACCTATTTGGCTTGATACAAGTTTCGACACAAGCCATTCAGGCACTGCTGGGAGAAGACATACCCCTCATTTACTTCAGCTTGGGAGGGTGGTTTCACGGAATGACGCAACCAATCGGGCTCAAGAACATCTTTTGGCGACGGGAGCAATTTCGGAAGGCGGACCGCAGAGATTTCTGTTTAAGCTTTGCAAAGTCACTGGTGGTTGGAAAGATAAAAAACTGCAGAACCTTATTGATGCGCAACCATATAGAGCCCCCCGCATCGACATTGAGTTTTCTGAAGTCGATAGAACGGGAAGCGGGGCGAGCAGAAGACCAGCAAGAGTTGCTTGGCCTGGAGGGAGTCGCGGCTCGGTCCTATTTTGAGGTTTTCTCAGGGATGTTGAAGGCCTCGGAGAGCTCCGACCTCGAGTCGGCCGGTGATAGCAGTCCGTTCAATTTTCATTTTGAGCATCGCAATCGTCGTCCTCCGAAAGACCCCGTGAATGCATTGTTGTCGCTGGGATATAGTTTGCTCTCCAAGGACTTGACTATCGCGGCGGCTTCCGCGGGACTGGATCCTTACATGGGCTTTTATCATCAGCCACGATTCGGTCGCCCCGCGTTGGCGCTGGATATGATGGAACCGTTTCGTCCGTTGATCGTTGACTCCGCGGTTTTGAGTGCCGTGAATCAGCGAATGGTAACGAAGGAGGATTTCATTCAAGTGGGAGATTCGGTGGCTTTAACCCCCAACGGTAGAAAAGGGTTCTTTCGAGCCTACGAGGGGCGAATGGATCAGTTGGTCACGCACCCGATGTTTGGGTATCGAGTCAGTTACCGACGATTGCTTGAAATCCAAGTGCGATTGTTCGCACGAGTTCTTCTGGGAGAGTTAGACGACTTCCCCGTCTTCGTGACACGCTAAGTCTTGGCAGGCCTATCACCATTCCCTAGAATTGGCGAAGAGCTTTTTTGGGGGAACCAAGCCGCGAGCAGCTGAGAGACAACCAACTCCCGGGAGGTGCTCGCGGCAGGAAAAACACAGGAAAAGGTACTTTATTGCGAACCAAAGTCGGAGTGAATACTGTAAAATGCCATCAGCAAAACGACGGTCCTCGCAAACATGCCCGCAAATACTTGCCAGCAAACGCCTTACAAAGGCAGGCCCTTCAGCGCTTGAGAAAGCGCTGCCTCATTGAAGCTACTCGCACGTCTGGAGACATCCTACGGAGTTCTCTCCCCTTCAGCGCTTGAGAAAGCGCTGCCTCATTGAAGCATCCGATCGACATGGACAACGACAAGGTGCCACCACCCTTCAGCGCTTGAGAAAGCGCTGCCTCATTGAAGCCCGTTTGCGTCGAGATTCGCGGGTTGCGTTACTGGCCTTCAGCGCTTGAGAAAGCGCTGCCTCATTGAAGCCAATTTCTTCTCGACGCAAAGGCGGTGTAGTTATGTCCTTCAGCGCTTGAGAAAGCGCTGCCTCATTGAAGCTTAGCGTCGTACTTTATCAATCGAGGACAAACGCAACCTTCAGCGCTTGAGAAAGCGCTGCCTCATTGAAGCAGGTCGACGATAGGACCTTCATCGCTCGAAGCGACAACCTTCAGCGCTTGAGAAAGCGCTGCCTCATTGAAGCGATCGCTTCTCCTGCCCACCCGCCAACGGGTCGGTAGCCTTCAGCGCTTGAGAAAGCGCTGCCTCATTGAAGCCGGAGAAGGTTCAGCGGCGAGAGTGCCTCTGCTGCGCCTTCAGCGCTTGAGAAAGCGCTGCCTCATTGAAGCAACAAGTTCCCGGCGCGGAATCTTTGACAAGTCTCGCCTTCAGCGCTTGAGAAAGCGCTGCCTCATTGAAGCGTGGCAGTAGTCGGTTTGGTTGCAGTATTCATGCGTTTCCTTCAGCGCTTGAGAAAGCGCTGCCTCATTGAAGCTCGAACTAATTCGTAGCCCATCGCTTTCGCGATCTTCCTTCAGCGCTTGAGAAAGCGCTGCCTCATTGAAGCCGGTAGACCGCGAGTGGGAGCAACTGCAATATGCCGCCTTCAGCGCTTGAGAAAGCGCTGCCTCATTGAAGCGCAAACTTACGATCTTCCTCAGATTTCCTCCGAAGCCTTCAGCGCTTGAGAAAGCGCTGCCTCATTGAAGCTATTCGTGTGAAACCACTTTTGGAACGCCGTGGAACCTTCAGCGCTTGAGAAAGCGCTGCCTCATTGAAGCGTGCTAAAAAGGTTATTTCTGGTGGGGTTTTTGCTACCTTCAGCGCTTGAGAAAGCGCTGCCTCATTGAAGCGACTTGGTAAATTTTGAAGAAACGGTGGAGAGGATCCCTTCAGCGCTTGAGAAAGCGCTGCCTCATTGAAGCCATCAGAAACTACGTTGGGCCCCGGAGCACCGGGAGGCCTTCAGCGCTTGAGAAAGCGCTGCCTCATTGAAGCAGGTAATTCCGCAGCCGAGCCGGTCGTGTCTCGACCCCTTCAGCGCTTGAGAAAGCGCTGCCTCATTGAAGCGCGATCGCAAAACGCTGGAAAGAGACTTATGGCGGCCTTCAGCGCTTGAGAAAGCGCTGCCTCATTGAAGCGAGTTGGCCTCGACGATCGCAAAGGAGTTGCCGTTGGCCCTTCAGCGCTTGAGAAAGCGCTGCCTCATTGAAGCTATTTGTTCCGAAATTGGCATAGCCGATACCGAGCCCCCTTCAGCGCTTGAGAAAGCGCTGCCTCATTGAAGCCGATCGAAAAGGAAGTTTTCGAATACCCTTGGACCACCTTCAGCGCTTGAGAAAGCGCTGCCTCATTGAAGCTTTTCATGTGAGTTTCAACTTCTTCGTCAGTAAGTTGCCTTCAGCGCTTGAGAAAGCGCTGCCTCATTGAAGCACTCTGGAAAAGAGAAACTCTAACTAAAGTTATTGACCTTCAGCGCTTGAGAAAGCGCTGCCTCATTGAAGCCCAAGCTTGCGATAATTGTCTGAGGCATTCGTCTCGCCTTCAGCGCTTGAGAAAGCGCTGCCTCATTGAAGCCAGTAATACAGGGGGAAACAGGGGGGTAGAATGGATCCTTCAGCGCTTGAGAAAGCGCTGCCTCATTGAAGCGTAGTGTTGTCGTC
Source organism: uncultured Pirellula sp. (assembly GCA_964394065.1). Classification (GTDB taxonomy): domain Bacteria; phylum Planctomycetota; class Planctomycetia; order Pirellulales; family Pirellulaceae; genus JBKCUI01. Next base: position 5,046 of record CAYMXM010000006.1, read on the forward strand.
CGGTGTGCTCGGTGGGCACGCAACCTTCAGCGCTTGAGAAAGCGCTGCCTCATTGAAGCCGATTCGACATTTTCGACCTTGATCGCAATTTCGATCCTTCAGCGCTTGAGAAAGCGCTGCCTCATTGAAGCGATGTCGAGGATAAGGGCAATCGACGGGATCAGTAAGCCTTCAGCGCTTGAGAAAGCGCTGCCTCATTGAAGCTATGAGACGATTATCAAAACTAACAGCTTGTCTTAACCTTCAGCGCTTGAGAAAGCGCTGCCTCATTGAAGCCGAATCTTGTCCGCATGCTTCTCCTCGGCCGTCAGAAGCCTTCAGCGCTTGAGAAAGCGCTGCCTCATTGAAGCGTAGCACCCGCCCCAGGCCGACCAGCCTCGTGCTACCTTCAGCGCTTGAGAAAGCGCTGCCTCATTGAAGCAATCTCGCCTCAACAGACATCCTGTAAACGTTTCCAACCTTCAGCGCTTGAGAAAGCGCTGCCTCATTGAAGCGTGGGCGAGAATCAGGCGATTACGCCCAGCGACGTCCTTCAGCGCTTGAGAAAGCGCTGCCTCATTGAAGCAATTCACTCCCTGCGGAGGTGGTCGAGCTATGGCGACCTTCAGCGCTTGAGAAAGCGCTGCCTCATTGAAGCCAGAACCAAACGTCGTCGTCGATGCGTGAGTCTCCCCCTTCAGCGCTTGAGAAAGCGCTGCCTCATTGAAGCTGCGCTTGCTCGATCGAGTTGGGAGGCAGGGCTTGGACCTTCAGCGCTTGAGAAAGCGCTGCCTCATTGAAGCGCTCTATCTATCGCACGATTGTACGTCTCCTGATTGACCTTCAGCGCTTGAGAAAGCGCTGCCTCATTGAAGCCCGTATTACTTCGACTACACAAGTGCAGTGTTTAGTTCCTTCAGCGCTTGAGAAAGCGCTGCCTCATTGAAGCGGTCATCGAGTCCTTCAGCTTCGCTAGCAGGTCAGCAACCTTCAGCGCTTGAGAAAGCGCTGCCTCATTGAAGCTGGCATGAATCTGACCGGATGGACTTCAACGGAATCCCTTCAGCGCTTGAGAAAGCGCTGCCTCATTGAAGCCTGGATCAATCGCGTTCTATCAACAGCAGGCCAGCACCTTCAGCGCTTGAGAAAGCGCTGCCTCATTGAAGCTTTGTACTGCGCACGATTACCGAAGAATGTAAACCACCTTCAGCGCTTGAGAAAGCGCTGCCTCATTGAAGCGATTTGCCGGTAGCGAACTTCTTCGACGTATTTCGCCCTTCAGCGCTTGAGAAAGCGCTGCCTCATTGAAGCAGATGTTCTACTCTTAGACGCTTCATCTTTCTTGGCCCTTCAGCGCTTGAGAAAGCGCTGCCTCATTGAAGCATCTCCTAGGCTGTTGGCTAACAACCTGGTTTTCCCCTTCAGCGCTTGAGAAAGCGCTGCCTCATTGAAGCGCAGTAGCGTTCCCTAATTCGCCCAAAGAAATCTTGCCTTCAGCGCTTGAGAAAGCGCTGCCTCATTGAAGCAAGACGTTCGACGCTTGGACTTCCTCACAAACACTTCCTTCAGCGCTTGAGAAAGCGCTGCCTCATTGAAGCTCCCTTATCGGGCTAGGTATCGGGGTGCTTGCCTATTACCTTCAGCGCTTGAGAAAGCGCTGCCTCATTGAAGCGCGATCGGTATGGGGAGCTGGCATCTGGAATCCATCCTTCAGCGCTTGAGAAAGCGCTGCCTCATTGAAGCCCAATGATGTAGTAGTAGAATCGGGCTCCTATGCTACCTTCAGCGCTTGAGAAAGCGCTGCCTCATTGAAGCGTAACTATAGGTATTCGGTGTTACAACCTACCTTTACCTTCAGCGCTTGAGAAAGCGCTGCCTCATTGAAGCATCATCTAGTTCTGGTTGTCCTAATGGAGATTGCACCCTTCAGCGCTTGAGAAAGCGCTGCCTCATTGAAGCAATATGTTGGTAAAGGATTGTGGATGATTCATCTGCTAGCCTTCAGCGCTTGAGAAAGCGCTGCCTCATTGAAGCAAGATGTTCTGACGTGGGAGATTCCAGCGCCCGGAGGTCCTTCAGCGCTTGAGAAAGCGCTGCCTCATTGAAGCATCTTGAGGAGTTGCTTACAACGCTTAATGCCGAAGGCCTTCAGCGCTTGAGAAAGCGCTGCCTCATTGAAGCCCATCGCCTCGCGGAGCTGCAACCGATTTATCCCCCCTTCAGCGCTTGAGAAAGCGCTGCCTCATTGAAGCACTGTATGGAAGGTATAATCTATCTGAGCTTCCTTGCCTTCAGCGCTTGAGAAAGCGCTGCCTCATTGAAGCCGCGGCAACGGCTTTAATGTCGCCAACCGGTTCGCCCCCTTCAGCGCTTGAGAAAGCGCTGCCTCATTGAAGCAGAAAAAGCCAGTGATGTACCCGCTGGCTTTTTTATCCTTCAGCGCTTGAGAAAGCGCTGCCTCATTGAAGCGTTAGGAGATCACTTACCGATGTGGCCTTACGATTTCCTTCAGCGCTTGAGAAAGCGCTGCCTCATTGAAGCCTTTCGGCAAAATACGATTTCCCATTCAACGTCGTGCCTTCAGCGCTTGAGAAAGCGCTGCCTCATTGAAGCGCACCTTGAGGGGTGTAAAGATAAACTTCGCCTTCTCCTTCAGCGCTTGAGAAAGCGCTGCCTCATTGAAGCGAAGCTATTTCTTTTGTACCAAATTTCTCACGGTCGCCTTCAGCGCTTGAGAAAGCGCTGCCTCATTGAAGCGCCCGTCGCGCAAGTCACGATATATCCCCACAGCGCATCCTTCAGCGCTTGAGAAAGCGCTGCCTCATTGAAGCTGAAAATCCACCATCGCGATGGGCGTGTTTTTGGACCTTCAGCGCTTGAGAAAGCGCTGCCTCATTGAAGCGGCAAATGAGCATATTCGACAAACTAGCGTCGTAAGCCTTCAGCGCTTGAGAAAGCGCTGCCTCATTGAAGCATCTCGCTGATTAAGTCAGCAATCATTGCAAAGCTTGTCCTTCAGCGCTTGAGAAAGCGCTGCCTCATTGAAGCCGTTTGAGGTGTAGCGATAGGATTCGTTTGACTGGAGCCTTCAGCGCTTGAGAAAGCGCTGCCTCATTGAAGCCGTATTCACCTAGCTTGGCGTTTGCTTGCGCCTTCATGCCTTCAGCGCTTGAGAAAGCGCTGCCTCATTGAAGCGCAAGAGAGCCTGTCTCTTCGAAGTCTGCGCTTTCGAGCCTTCAGCGCTTGAGAAAGCGCTGCCTCATTGAAGCACAAATTCTCTGTTGAAGAATAATCTTTGACTATCCCTTCAGCGCTTGAGAAAGCGCTGCCTCATTGAAGCTAGTAGAACTAAAGTTCTACAATGTCTTGACTATTGATCCTTCAGCGCTTGAGAAAGCGCTGCCTCATTGAAGCTCTGAACGTAAATCGCTAAGAGAACGAAACGAAAAAGCCTTCAGCGCTTGAGAAAGCGCTGCCTCATTGAAGCCAGCAGTTCTAGCAGTAGTTCATCATCGTCGAGTTCCTTCAGCGCTTGAGAAAGCGCTGCCTCATTGAAGCATCTCTAACTCGAACAACAAACTTCCCTAATGAACCAACCTTCAGCGCTTGAGAAAGCGCTGCCTCATTGAAGCTTGGAGATTATTGGAATAATCTTCAAGAACTTAGCACCTTCAGCGCTTGAGAAAGCGCTGCCTCATTGAAGCGGCTGACTGCGAATTTGCTTGGACAAACTACTGGAACCCTTCAGCGCTTGAGAAAGCGCTGCCTCATTGAAGCCCGCAAGTCTCGCGTGTCACGTCGATACGCCTAGCCCCCCTTCAGCGCTTGAGAAAGCGCTGCCTCATTGAAGCCAATTGGAATCGGCATATGTGGCGGGCTTGTTTACATGCCTTCAGCGCTTGAGAAAGCGCTGCCTCATTGAAGCACGATGGCGAACGAACCCTGTCGATAGACGAGCAGGTCCTTCAGCGCTTGAGAAAGCGCTGCCTCATTGAAGCTTCAGCGGCTGAGAAAGTTCTGTTCTATGGCGATTCCGCCCTTCAGCGCTTGAGAAAGCGCTGCCTCATTGAAGCTTGATGAGCAACACCATCGCCGACATTGCGGGTACGGCCTTCAGCGCTTGAGAAAGCGCTGCCTCATTGAAGCTATAGTCGAGCAACTCGACATGAGCAGAAATATTTTCCCTTCAGCGCTTGAGAAAGCGCTGCCTCATTGAAGCGCGATACGGGATCTTATCAGGAAGTGTAAGCAACTGCCTTCAGCGCTTGAGAAAGCGCTGCCTCATTGAAGCAGCCCTCGTTCTGCTGCCGTCTGTTCGCTCATGGGGCCTTCAGCGCTTGAGAAAGCGCTGCCTCATTGAAGCCAATAGCGCCGAGGATCTGACCACGCGCAACAGATGACACCCTTCAGCGCTTGAGAAAGCGCTGCCTCATTGAAGCATTGCATAAGCGTCGCGGATAAACCGCGTTGACATAACCTTCAGCGCTTGAGAAAGCGCTGCCTCATTGAAGCAGTCCCGAGACTCATTTTTTTAACCTCATTTCCAAACCTTCAGCGCTTGAGAAAGCGCTGCCTCATTGAAGCGCCACACCTACCTTCATCATCTCACGGAGCCTAGCGACCCTTCAGCGCTTGAGAAAGCGCTGCCTCATTGAAGCCAAGTGCGATAGAAGCGACGACAGCCGCATCCGTAGCCTTCAGCGCTTGAGAAAGCGCTGCCTCATTGAAGCCGTTGAAAATGCAGCAATGCTCATCTTGGAAATAAGCCTTCAGCGCTTGAGAAAGCGCTGCCTCATTGAAGCGAGCTATTCCTAAATTTGCTACTGGTTGTAGGAGTCCTTCAGCGCTTGAGAAAGCGCTGCCTCATTGAAGCATGGACAGCCGACACCAACGCATGAAATTTTCCGCCCTTCAGCGCTTGAGAAAGCGCTGCCTCATTGAAGCGCCTTGCTCTAGTTGATCAATGCCAGTCATGGTTTCTCTTTCAGCGCTTGAGAAAGCGCTGCCTCATTGAAGCGCCCATTCCTTGAGATCCTTTGCGGCCGCAGCGAGTCCCTTCAGCGCTTGAGAAAGCGCTGCCTCATTGAAGCGTCTGAAGCATACTCGTGAGCGTATCGTCCGAAGGACCTTCAGCGCTTGAGAAAGCGCTGCCTCATTGAAGCGCCTCGCGGTAAACCTTTACGACGTGCTTAGCCAACCCTTCAGCGCTTGAGAAAGCGCTGCCTCATTGAAGCCAAGCGGCGAAAGCGGAGATTGCGCCTACCAATGATCCTTCAGCGCTTGAGAAAGCGCTGCCTCATTGAAGCGAGACACGACGGAGAACCTCTCTCGCGACGTCGACCCTTCAGCGCTTGAGAAAGCGCTGCCTCATTGAAGCTTTATTACTCAAGCCACGGTTGTGATCTGGGTGAACCTTCAGCGCTTGAGAAAGCGCTGCCTCATTGAAGCGTTCCGATAACTCGTACAAATCGATCTCCAGTGGTACCTTCAGCGCTTGAGAAAGCGCTGCCTCATTGAAGCCGAACTAGAATTAGTGTAAGACAATAAAGATTCTGGATCCTTCAGCGCTTGAGAAAGCGCTGCCTCATTGAAGCCTCACTAGAAGGAGTAGCGACAATGCTAAAGTTGACCTTCAGCGCTTGAGAAAGCGCTGCCTCATTGAAGCCAACGAGAACTGATCCCCGTTGTTGTTCAAGACTGGCCTTCAGCGCTTGAGAAAGCGCTGCCTCATTGAAGCGACCGGTGCAGCGATCGTAGTAAAATTTATCGGGCGCCTTCAGCGCTTGAGAAAGCGCTGCCTCATTGAAGCGATGCGGACAATGCGACTGGCGAAAGCTCAATCTGACCTTCAGCGCTTGAGAAAGCGCTGCCTCATTGAAGCGCGAGGGGCCTTGGTTGCAAGACTTTCTCAACGAACTCCTTCAGCGCTTGAGAAAGCGCTGCCTCATTGAAGCGCGGCACAACTAGCGAGATTTTAGAGCGGCGGACTACCTTCAGCGCTTGAGAAAGCGCTGCCTCATTGAAGCGATGCAAAAGATGTTGGATACCAAAAAGATCAGTCCCTTCAGCGCTTGAGAAAGCGCTGCCTCATTGAAGCCAGAATTTCGCTTCGTTGCGATCTCGATAGCCTTGTCCTTCAGCGCTTGAGAAAGCGCTGCCTCATTGAAGCTTTGTATATTTGCTCTAGCTTGTGCTTCTAAATATTCCTTCAGCGCTTGAGAAAGCGCTGCCTCATTGAAGCTCGCAATCCCATGACCCTTCGGTCATTTCCCAAGAGCCTTCAGCGCTTGAGAAAGCGCTGCCTCATTGAAGCCTGCTCTGCGTCGTGTCGACTAACGCGCCGTACGAATCCTTCAGCGCTTGAGAAAGCGCTGCCTCATTGAAGCCAAAGGAAGCGATCGCCGAAGCGGAAAAGAGGAGTAACCTTCAGCGCTTGAGAAAGCGCTGCCTCATTGAAGCCTTACGGAGGGGCTATTTCTTGGGGGTGTCACTTGGCGCCCAAACAGTACCACTGATTGGCGCTTCAACTGGTAGTGTAGACAGAGACATGGAGCGAGCATTCTACGGAAAGAAAGAGTTGCGAAGAGCTGGGGATCAGTCTGCACGCATAACGGCGCGGGGCCAAAATGGCCCCCTACAGACCGATGATTCTGGCCCCGTCTTATCCGATGGTCACATGAAAGAGCGGAGCCTTCTCGGTTGCGAATAAAACTCACGCAAGCGATCGCTCCAGAACGCGAAAGACTTTGTTATTCGTGGATTGAGCTACGTTGAATCGGAGAAAACTGCTCGCACTTTGCGATTGGCTGAACACGTTGCCTGGAGCGAAGATGACTTCTTCTTGCAAGCATGATCGCGCTATAGCAGCAGCATCGCGATCCTCGGGAAGTCGGCACCAAAGAAACATCCCGGCTTGGGGAACGATCCAGGGTTTGACTCCAATTGCTTCCAGCCGAGATACTGTCTTCAGCATCTCTTCTGCGAGTCGGAGGCGAATCATCTCCATGTGCTTTCGGTAACCGCTATCCGTTAACGCGGCTAACACGATGTCGGCTGCAAGTCTTCCACCCCCAAAACTCGTCGCGATTTTCAAATCGACAAGGCCTTCAATCCAGTCGCTCTTCGTCGCGATGTAGCCGCAACGCAGCGAAGCCGAAATGGTCTTGGAAAAGCTGCCGATTTGAATGACGCGTGAAAAATCGTCAAACGCAGCTAGCCTTGGGGCTGCAGTAACTTCGAAGTCGGCGAAAATGTCATCCTCAACAATCGCGAGCTCTGAGTCGTCAGCGAGCTTCAAGAGACGATGCGCGACAACAGGTGAAAGGACTGCCCCCGTTGGGTTGTGAATCGCAGAATTGGTGATGTAGAGTCTGGGTGTGTGGGATCGCAACGCAGCGCTAAACGCATCCAGGTCAGGACCATTGGGAGTGTAGGGAATGCCAAAGGCTTTCGCTCGATGCGCTTTGAGCAAGGCATGGAAATTGAAGTAACACGGATCGTCCACCAAAACCGTGTCACCAGGTTCTAGGAGGAATCGACAGATCAAGTCGATCGACTGTGTCCCCGATTCGGTAAGCATAATTTGATCGGGAGTCACATTGACATCCATGGTCGCCATCCGCCTCGCGATAACTCGTCGAAGTTCCGGAGAACCCAAAGGTGTTGCATATTCGGTTAGCTCTAGCGTGTTACCTCTTGCGAGAAGCCGAAGTGCACGGCGCATACCCGCTTCGTACATCCACGATGGGGGAAGCCAGCCGCAACCGGGCTTAAGCACCGTATCGTCCGTGTCCAAGGCTTGACGTGACACCCACAGCGGATCGACTTCCCGATCGAGTTTCGGCCCGATCTCCGTAAGTGCCAAGGGAGCCACTGGCCCCGCAACGTAGAATCCCGAACCGGGACGGGACACTATCACCCCCTCGGCAGCCAATCGCTCGTAGGCTTCCACCACGGTCGACACCGATAGCTTCATCGCGAGCGCTTGGCTGCGAACAGACGGCAATCTGGCTCCTGGTAAGTAGGTCCGTGAAGCGATTCTTGATCGGATCTCATCCATCACCGCTTCGATGCGTGTTCCGTTTCGCTTCACATTCCCCTCAACTGTACCGTATTTTAGTGCACAACAGTTCTTTCCAATTGTACTTGAGTGTGTCTGGCTACAAAAGATCCGGCTTGAGATAGTGAGTGCCATACTCAAGGAGTTTTAGATGAGAACAGTGGAAACATGCGGTTGGATCAACGGATTTATTGGTGTGGCAATCTTCGCAGGTTCGCTACCTGCAACGCGAGTCGCGGTTGCCGACTTCAATCCGATGTTCTTAACTAGTGTTCGTGCAACGATTGCAGCGACTTTGGGGCTTGGATTTTTGCTGCTGTTTCGTCAATCTCGCCCCAAGCCTGCTGAAATCTTTTCTCTCGCGCTGACCGCTGTAGGCGTTGTCGTCGGCTTTCCACTCTTTAGTGCGATGGCATTACAGCACGTCACCTCGGCTCATTCGATCGTGTTCTTGGGGCTTCTTCCGCTGTGCACGGCGATCTTCGCAGTGATTCGAGGTGGCGAACGTCCTCGTCCTCGGTTCTGGTGTTTCTCGATAACCGGAGCCACCTTTGTCGTTGGCTACGCGCTCATGGATGTTGGAGAGGTTTCTTTGCAAGGTGATCTGTTGATGCTAGCCGCAGTCATTGTATGCGGCTTTGGTTATGCCGAAGGAGCCCGTCTCTCTCGTGCACTTGGAGGTTGGCAGGTCATTAGCTGGGCGTTGGTCCTGTCGCTTCCAATCATGCTGCCGATTGCGTTAGCGACTATGCCTGCGTCGTTTGACCACGTAAGCACATCGGCCTGGCTTGGACTTGTTTACGTCTCCCTATTCAGCATGTTGCTTGGTTTTGTCTTCTGGTACCGGGGATTGGCTCAAGGTGGTATTGCAGCCGTCGGGCAGCTTCAGTTGCTCCAGCCTTTCATGGGGCTTGGTCTTGCCGTGTTGCTACTTCATGAAAAGGTGAGCTGGCTGATGGTGGGAGTGACCTTGGGTGCGATAGTCTGCGTTGGCGGAGCTAAGAGGTATGCTCGTTGAGGCAGGCGAGATACACTTCATTCCAATTGAAACCCTGAGGAAGCTAAAGGAGAACGCGAATGGAAGAAGATGTGAACAGGTTGTTCGAACGCTACCAAGACCTGTTTTGTCAAGCAATACAGGGAAACGCAGACGTGGATCAGATCACCTCTTCGTATGCTTCGGCGATCATCGGGGCGACACCATCCGGGGTGATGGCCAGTCAAAACGACGAGCTGTTCAAGGAAGCCTTGAAAAAAGGATTTGATCATTATCGAGCGATTGGGACCAAGGACATGCGCATCCGAGGCATTGAGTGCGCAGCAGAAAAGGATCTGGTAGCATTCCTAAAACGACTTTGATCCAGCCTACTCGACTCGTACGCTCCAGGCATCTGGATCACGATGACCGTGAATCACCGCAAGCACTTCCGGAACATCCACAAGGATCCGAAAGACGATAATGTAAGGGAATCTTTTGACTGGACAGATACGAGTCGTACGATAGACAGCCGCGAAGGCCAACGGATTAGATTCAATGCGCCGGATGGCTACTTTGACCTCGTCGATGAACTCACTCCCCAAACCTTCTCGTTCCTTCTCGTTCCTTTTCGTACCAGTCCCTTGCGATGCGCAGATCGTCTTTGGCCTCGGGCGTGAAGAACGCAGTTTTGTTCAATCTTTTCGCTCCAGCTCATCGAAAACCTGTGCGGCAGGAACTCTGGATTGCGGGTTTCTATCGGCAGCTTCGATTCGGCGATCGACGAGCTCGCGGGCTGCCTGCGAAAGTGGAGGCAGCCCATCTTGACTGATGCTATCCCAAATCTTTGCGACCAGCTCCAATCGATCGTCGACCGACAGGCGGAGGATTTCCGCAGGCACTTCAATCTGACTCATGATTTACCTCAATAGCTCTGAATACCCTACCATGATGCGGACTCGATCCACGTTCCAAACTCTCACCGCGAGTGGCCCCCCAGGTTTCGCTTTGATTCCGTTCGGAAAAGAAGGCTTCTTTGTGTCTCTCTGAATAAGCCCAACTCATCGCTCCATTCTACTTTGACTGGTGGGGAGTGGAAGCCAGGTCTCCAACCACGTGTCGCGCATCGTCGGAAACTGGAAGCTCATGTCAACGTCACGAGAGGTGTTTGACGAAACGAACGAGTTGATAGTGGGCAACGGGTATTCTGTTCATCTCGCGATAACCGTGGCGTGTGAGTGGTGTCCTGACCAAAGCGCCAAGTGAAAGACGATATTCGTTTAGGCGAGCGGCGGAAATGAAACTACCAGCACCGAGATGAATTCGTCCAGGCGTGCAAGCGAGAGACTTGAAAGGAGCGTTTACTCCAATTCTGTCCCTCGCTCACCAGGATTATGCAACTGCTAGCAATTGTCGAGTCCAACGCGTTCTCTCGGTGGCTTTGTCGTGCTCGTGCTCGTGCTCAGTGAAACGGTGCTCGTAATCGATTCGCGACTGTTTTGGCCATCAGCGATGGCATTCCGCTCCCGGAAATCGATGGCCATTCGAACGGCCGAAGACCGAGAGACGTTTCGCATGCAAAAGCCGAACGATTACGAGCACGAGCACCGTCCGCTTTAGGCGGACTGAGCACGAACGATATTAAAATAGCTGAGCGCTAGCACCTGCATAATCCCTGTCACGCGCCGGGCTGTGATGGTAGGACTTCAGCTGCCGCTCGCCTTAGGAACTCCTCGCCAAGCCCTTCTCGTTGAGTGTCGTACCAATTTGCCTCGGATGCCAAATCTAACGGGACTTCCGCATGAAAACCTACGATGTACTTCACCGAAGGGCTTCCAATCTCCGCTCGACTTCTTCACGAGTTAAGACGGAGCCAGGATTGGCATCATAATCGGCCATACGCCGAGCAAGCTCGGCGCGCTGCTCAGCCGTCAACTCGGGAACGTTCGCATCGTCCAGCGAATCCCAAATCGCCTCTGCAAGCCGAAGTCGATCTGAAACGGGCATCATGGGAACGGATGCAATGGTCTGGTCGATAGTCTGCATAGGTCAATTCCTCCAGACTTCCATTGTACCAGAGATTTGGGGGTGAACAAACATCGAGGTATTACCGGCTGTTTCAGGCAACATGCGCCCGAGCGATGAGGCACCAAACGATGACATTGTTTACATGACACGACGAGCATGAGGTTCACTTCAAAGTTGGCCTGATATTGCGGATGGTGACAGAATGCTCTTCCCATCGATGCTATTCTCCTCCTGGAATCTCGGGTTCCCGTATTTGAGTGGAAGAGGCCGACTCGTCGTTAAAGACGCAATCATGATGGGAGCGGCTCTGGTCACAATGGCGGATTCGGCAAAGGTCTACTTGCAGAAACAAGGGAAAGTCGTGGAATCGGCATAAAGTTCTCTGTGGCGTAATCGGGTGTCGACTGACTTCGTTAGCACTCAAAGGCTTGGAGCAGTCGCCCATTTCGAGATATGCGAGGATGTGTTACGCTAGATCTGTCCGGCCTGGTTGCTGCAGATTTCCTGGAAACAGAATGCATATTCCAACTCATTTTTCCGAACAGGACCCCAGTGTCCTCCAAGATTTGATCGAGAAGCACCCTCTTGGGATTCTGATCACACATAGCCGAAATGGCTTGGATGCCAATCACATCCCTTTTGGGTTGGAGAGGAAAGAAGGTACCCCAGGTATCCTTCACTGCCACGTCGCTCGTGCCAATCCGGTGTGGAAAGAAATCACAAATGGCGACGAGATTCTGGTGGTGTTCCGTGCGGAAGATGCCTACATTTCACCGAACTGGTATCCGAGCAAACAAGAGTTCCACAAGCAGGTTCCGACCTGGAACTACTCGGTCGCTCATGTATACGGTCGCGTGACCATTCGCGAGGACGAGGAGTACGTCCTCGGTGCCGTTACCCGACTTACTCAGATTCATGAGGCATCGGAAGTTGAGCCGTGGAAACTGACAGATAGCCCCGAATCGTTCATTGATGCCTTGCTAAAAGCCATTGTTGGGATCGAGATCGAGATTACTCGTTTAGTCGGAAAAACGAAGCTCAGTCAGAATAAGAATGAAAGCGATATTCGCGGGGCGGCGGAAGTGCTTTTAAGCCGAGGCCAAAAGTCCATTGGCGAGGCTATGTTGGCACAAGCATCCTCCAGAGTAAAGCGAGAAACTTGAGTGTTTTGCTTTGAAACAACTCAATGTTTGAGAACACACCAATCCCACCTCCTCCCTTGCTTGAACAATCCAACCAAAACACTCATCACCGCAACGTTTACTTTTTCCAAAGGAGCGTACGACGACGAATTTTATCGGCTGGATGCGGAAATCGCGTGGAAATCAAAGGGCAACACGAATGGAAGAAGTTGTGAACAAGCTGTTCGAGCGCTACCAAGACCTGTTTTGTCAAGCAATACAGGGGAAGGCAGATATGGATCAGATCACATCCTCGTATGCTTCGGCGATCATCGGGGCGACACCAGCCGGAGTGATGGCCAGTCAAAACGACGAGCTGTTCAAGGAAGCCTTGAAAAAAGGATTTGATCATTATCGATCGATTGGGACCAAGGACATGCGCATCCGCAGCGTTCGTATCTCATCGATCGATGAGTATCACTGCGTAGCCCATGTCGCTTGGACTGCGTGCTATCGCCGCGAAGACCAATCCGATCTCTCCGTCGATTTCGATGTCCACTACCTTGTGCAGAATCTGGACGGTTCCCCCAAGATCTTCGGTTGGGTGTCTGGAGACGAACAAGCCGTCTTAAAGCAAAATGGGATCATCTGAAAGGCAGTTTTGAGAGAGGCCATATAGCAGCACGGCAGACGGCTAGCAGCATTGTTGTTCCCCGCCGGTCTCGACTTGCATGCCTTGGAACTGGGCGAAGCCATCGGCCTGTCGCCCTTAACGCACTTTCGCTCTTCGAACTCAGGGGCGAGTCCGTTAGGATACCTGGAAGTCTAGCGAGTTCACTTCTCTGTCTCACGCACTTTTCCGTGACCGAGCTGGATCGACGCGGAAGTGGAACCCGACCGGGTCGTGATTCCCGACCCGCACGGGTTGCCCAACGGCAGCCACGCCCCCCGCCGTGGTTGTCTTCATCGCCGAGCGGCGACTCATCTTCGCCATCTTTGTCCTCCTTCACGAACGTAAGGGATGGTGAGCAGACACGAGGCGAGTGACCACCCAGTCCGACGCCATGTTCCTAATTCTCCTGGACGATCAGGATTCGACCCTCGCCGCCCTCCTCAAGAAGCTCACGAATGAGATTGTTCTCCAGTAACTCGGTCTGCCAGACCTTTTTGACCACGCGCCGCTCGACTTCGGCCTTGCCTTTCTCCGGCTTGGGCGCGGTGCAGGCTGCGGTCATGCCCTTCAGGGATTTGGCGGCGTGGCCCGGATTGAGGAAGACCACCTTGGCGACGCACCGGTTCGCATCGAGTTCCATGACCTTCGCAACGCCGACACATTCGGTGGAATCGGGCGGACTGATTTGAAAGGCATGACCGAATCGAACCCCGTCCCGCATGCCGACATCGAGGACGATCTCTTGGGTGGCACCGTGGTGGCCCACGATCGAGCCGGAAATCGGGTCGGCGCGGTAGACGAACACCCGGTCGTTGAACTTGGGTGACGCCGCGATGTTCACCTTCGCTTGTTCCGGTTGCTTGAGGAACGTCGTTTTCGCGTCGGCCGGATTCACCCTCACCACCCCCGATCTTCATCTTCTCGTACTGGATGACGAACCGCCCCGTGCCGCCCAGGCCGAGCATTCCGGTCTTCAACTTCTGGATGAGTTCAATGGCCTTCCACTTCTGGACAAGCTCAATGGTCACGTCGCCGACTTCGACCTCGGCCCCCGGTGCCAACTCACGGGTGATCAGACGGGGCTTTTCCAACGTGGCTGCTCCCTTGAGCAAAACCGGTTGCCCATTACCGTCCCTCTCAAGAGTGAGCATCACGAGGCCGCTGCCCGGTGTCGTCGCGAACTCCTTCGGGCGAACCTTCACCCCGTAACAGATGCGGAGCCGACTCCCTTCGATCTCGTAGATTCCCGGGTGCGTCATCCCCTTCGTCCATCCATTCAATGCTGTGAGGTCAATTTCCTTCGGCGACTTCCCGAGGGCCAGCTTGAACGACAACCTGTCGGCCAGGCCGAGTTGGGCCTGAATTGTCGTGATCTCGTCCCCCTTGATCAACAGTTTTTTCCCCTTCAAGTCCTCTGACAGCCCGCCTTCTTCCTCCCACTCCACTACCCCCCACTCGCCTTGCAGGTCATCGACCTCCTTGTCCCGCGCCCCGTTCTTCCGCGCGCCCGTCGGGGCGCCGTTCAGCGCAACCTGGTTCCAAATGCCGTCGTCGTCACGAACCACTTCGACTTTGTAGTGCGGCAGTCGAAACTCCGTAATGATCCAACCGTCCGTCGTCGCCTGCGCAACGAACGGGATGCTGCCGGCGAAATGATCGCTCTTGAGCGTCACGACTCCCTCAGCCCGCTCAGTCGTAGATTCACAACGGCATGCGGTGATGTATTCCGGTTGAATGAATGAAGCGTAGCCCTTGTTCTTCGAGATCCAGATTGTCTTGACGATGTCCGACAGATGGAGGTCTTCCCCGAGGTAACGAAACTCTTCATCCATTGCGGCGTCTGGCTTCTGCGGGGGACGAAGGGTGAGGAGCGCAAGCGACAAACTCACACTCTTGGCGACCCCCAGTCGCGGATAAATCGAAATCTCTTCGAAGTCGGCGTTGTCGATTCCTGCGGCCGGTGGGAGCAGTTCCTTGGCCAAATCGACGGTGAGCTTTGTCTCCTTAACGCTGGGCGCCGGGCTCTCTTTCTTGTCAGTCGTGATTTGAGGCTGATCGATCTGTGCGAACACCGGTCCGACGATCAAGAGCACTCCTAACGTGACGGCGCGCGATAAAATCATTCCGAACATGGCACTGCTCCTAGTCTATTGGGGGGGGGCGTTTTGATTATGTAATTGAGCGATCGCAACCGCCCCTGTCGAACTCATCCAATCAATCGCGATAAGTGGAATGATGAGAAACAGGTCGATTCGAATCTGTGGATCGCCTCCGTGCGAGATGCCATTGAGATGTTGTTCATAAAGCAACCAAAGAATCGTGGCAGCGCAAGGCACTGCCAGCGGCAAGACGACGAACCTTCGCATGCGGGCAGGAATAAGCCACGGGATGACGATGGCCACCATGGCACCGACCAAGACGACGATCAAAAAGTGGTTAGGCCAGTTCATTTTGAAGTCCTCAAGTTTTTTAGGGTGATTGCACTTGCTGCTACAAGAAAAAAGACTGCGAGGCCTAACGGCACCCAAAAGTGCCGTGCATCAAAGGTCATGGCCAGTGGCATGGCTGCGGCAGCGCGAGCGGATTGATGTGCGATAGCTGAGTATCCGGCACACAGGAAACTCAGCAGCGCAAGCACCGAAACTAAGAGCCACGTAAAGACGGATTTGGAATTGTGATTCACTCGGTTCTGCCTTGGGAGGTATTGAGTTGTTGCAGTTCTTTTTCGAGAACACCTATGGTTTCGCCGATGAGTTGGAGGGCCACCAAGGAGGAAAACTATCGATGCAAAACGTTTTTTCCTGATCGTTCCCGGTCAGATCGCTCCGAACGACTTTGAGCAAACAATTGTCGACTGGTGCATTTACGAATGAAGCGTCAATCCCCGACTCGCTGGTTAACAGAGCATCGGCAGGTTGGAGCTCCTGAAGCCGAATCAATGCGAAACGATTCCATTGGCTGACCAATTCGCGGATTTTCTCGCGTTTACCGGGCCAGTTATCACGTAATTCGTCCGCCCAATGGGCATCAATCACACCTGATTTTTTGTACTTGTCGTATTGTTCAGAACTGTCTCCTTTCAATTCTGCCAACACTCCTAGTGACAGTAGATTGGCGATGGCTCGGTCATCGTCTTCAATGGCGCAAGCGTGAAAGAACGATCGAGAAGTCACAAGCGGCGAAAACGTGGGATAGTTAAAATCATCGTCACGAACAATTGTGTCATTGGCATCATTAACCGCAATAAAAGTCCTGACGCGTCGCATGACATCGTTATAAGCCACGACATAGATTGTGCCATCATCAGGCGATGCTTTACAATCTTGTATCGGTCTACCTTTCACCAGTTGTTGCAGGGCAACCTCCATATTTCTCGCAAGTTTGTGCCGCAGCGGGAATGCGAGCGTTTGAGTCACTGTGCTGTGAGCGCCGAATTTATCGTGAATAAACACCGCCGCTTTGCCAGTCTCTAACGCTGGCCCGTCGACTCGCATCAATGCAACCTTGGTGCTGCAAAAACCTGGGTTAATATTGACAAACATGGCGTTGCCAGAATCAGGATTGCGGGTTCCGCCATATTGAATCATGCGACTGTCGAATTCGATTTGCTCACCTGGTCGAAGAGTCATAATCACTCCGGAGCTGACCGGTAGGAGTTGTGAAGGAGTTCGTATGAAATCGTCGTCATTACGGGAGCCGCGAGTCACCAACTGCATCGGCTGCTTTCCATTTAACTCCAACCTTTGACCTTCGCTGCCCTGCGTTGCATTTCGCAACACCACACGAGCTTCTACTGGGATACCTTGGGATGCGACACCTGGCATTAACAAACCTGCCTGAAGACCTCCTTGTGGTTCACCCCAGTGAATTAAATCGTCTGGTGACGACAAACCATCAGCTCTGAATTCGCTCACTCTCTGAGCAAGTTCCAGCATCGCTGTTGACCATTCGCCGTTTGGACGCACCACGACCTGGGAAGGAACTGCCGGCTCATTGGATCTGCTGCGCATCGCGTCCGCAACTTCTTGAACTTCAAACTCCAGAGTACCGGTGTCGAGCATGTATCCCAAAAGCAAATTGGGGTTACCGTTTCCCGGTCCAATAACAGCTTCAATTTCCTCATACCGAACGATGTACTTGCCAACGCCTCGCAGAGCCCACGTCTTGTCGGATTCCTTCGCCGAATCGGGCTGAAGTTCGATCGTTAACTCCGCCACTTCTATTTCGCGGTCCGGCGCTACTTCATGAGCGACCAATTTCGGTTTTCCTCCAGAAAATAAGACATCGCCCTTGAGAGCAACCGGCTGCTCCCGGTGATCCTTAACGACGGGCGGAGTTTGAAGAAAATAGTGGCTGAGATGCCGAAACAGAATTGGCTTCTTATCAACATTGCGAACTCGAACAACGAGGTGAACCTTTTCACCGGGGTGAAAGACTCGCCGCTTCTCATCCGCTCGAAAGCCGATACCGGCCTGGAGACCACCAAGCTCAGCGCCCCAAGCGGTAAACGCCGTGTTGATTTCCGGTTCCTTGACCTCCAGCTCCAGCCTCCCCGTTTTAGGGTAATTGAGTTGGAATTTGCCAGCTCCGAAGAGCGTCCACGCCGGCCGCTGCGTGCCGGCTTCAGCAGCAGGTCTCAATGCGAGCTTCAATTCCCACAGATCCACGACTCCCCGAGTGAGTTCAACGTCTATCCATCGATTGAAACCTTTGCCTTTGGCTCGGACCGGCAAACCTTCGAAGGCGACCGGCATTCCATCACCATCCATCACGCTAGGCGGATTCGTGTAAAAGCGATCCGAACGGTAGGAATGCTTCGCCTTGTCTTTGTCGACGTTCTTGAGTCGAACAACGAGAGTGACTGTCTCACCGGGGTGATAGACGCGATGCTCGCCAGGGCGGAAGCCCAACCCCACTTGCAATCCATTGTCTTTCTCGCCCCAGGCGGTAAACGGCACTGGCTCAGTTGCCGCTGGCTTCTTGAGGTCTGCGACGATTTGCGCAATCACTCGTTGTTGCTCCGGAGGACCTGTGAGGGTCAAGATGCGAGTGTCCGGATCCATGCGAACGTCAGGAGTCCGACCTGTTTCGGCGTCGGTCTTCTGGACGAATTGCTCAATCGCCAAACGGACGTCGTCACGAAGTCGCGCTTCCTCGCCGGAGCCGGTAAACGCAAACCCAAAATCGTAGGTCTTTATAGCCAGGTCGGATGTCGGATCGACAGGGTCGGCGGGCGGCGCGGGATCATCCTTGGCGTCGGACTCGGAAAGCGCCTTCATCGCTTCGATGGGACGGTTGAATTCGTCCAGCTTCACGGCTCGGACATAGAGGTGACACTCCCATCCATCCGGATGCGTGAGTTCGGCCAATCGAAGCGGCTCTGTCTCGCTTAGGATCATTGGCAAACGCGCAACTTGATAACGCTGCCGGATGTTTGCTGCGGCTTCCGTAAGCCTTGCGTCAGGAATTTCGTCTGGCAATGTCAGCACAAGGTCAAACTCTTCGTCACCTTTGACGATCCCCGTCATCCGTGTGGTCCACACACCGTTCTTGGGCATTCGCTTCGCTGGGTCGGGTGACGTTCCGGCGACGATGTGCAGGCTCGTCTCAATCCCCACACGAGGTGTTTTCTCCCACTCCCGCCGCAGATGCAGGATGAGATCATGACTCCCCTCAGGCACCATAACGTGAGGTGTGGTGTAGGCGACTAAGCCATTCCTCTCGCGATCATGTTCTGCATCAACGGGCCGTCCCCCACCGGCACGGTCGAAGAACTCGACGCGCAATTGCGACTTGCGATCATGTTCTACGGCAACGAGCCGTCCCACCGCTTCGGTATCACGAGCCGTATGGAGCGTGGGAAACGCCGGGATCTGTTCCGAATCGCCGTCAACGTGAAGCACGAACACTCGGCCATAGCGCAGATCAAAGTTCTCTCCGTTGATCTGGAGTTCGTTCGGAGAGAATGCTTTCCGCGAGTAGGAGAACTTGCGTCCGCTGCTCAGTTTCACGACTCCTTCGTCTACCCAGGTCTGGTCAGCCGGGTTCCTCGTGCCCGAGGAGGATGTCAGAATGTCCCCGGGGAAATAGAAGACATAGTCCAACGTCGCTTCGGATTCGTCATGCACGATCAAGACGGAGTGTTGATTACCTCGGATTGTGGTGCTGACCGGGAAACCGCGGCTAGCTGCTGCGGAAACCGACGGCGTCGCTACTTGACGGGCTTCATTGGCGTATTTCACATAAAGGGCCAGCAGGCAGAGCGTCGGAACGATAAATAGGAGGGCAAACATCAGCCGCGAGCTTTGCGGAATTCCCCGTTTTTTGAGCGGTGTTGTAGATGGTTCTCGCCCGGTCGCGGCAACGACGGCTTTGCGAATCGCGACAAACCAATCTGCCACTGCTTGCTGGGAAAACTGAAACCGTCCCTCGATCGGAGAGACGAGCACATGTCGAGTCTCCCCTTCGTCTTTATAACTGATGCTTAGAACGTTCAGTCCCGCAAGGTTCATCAGGCGTGGCAACCGCCCAATGCTCACATCGCGGATCGCCTCCAAGGGAATTGAGGTCGTCCCTCCGGCGAAGGAATGCGTCAGTGTTTTGTCATCTAATACCAGAGGCCCCCGAGTGCGGTAACAGAACCATTGATTCCATACGCTAGCTAGTTCCTCTCGCGAAACTAGCGTGGACGTGCCAATCTTCGGCGTGTGTTCATCGCGATCAGTCTCGGTCAAGCTGTTCCGTTTCGCACCACGAAAGCATACGAAGAGGCCTCCGACGATCAAACCACCGCCGATGAAATAAAGGACCTGACTACGCTCTCGTTCGCTCGCTTCTTTCTGCAAGGCCACTTGGTTGACGGCAGACTCTGCTTGCGCCGCGCTTTTGCGAAGCGATTCTAACTCTTGCGTCAACCGCGAGATCTCAGCGGCGTCCTGCGTTTTCTTGACGACATCCAGCGCGACGACCGCTTCCACCACCGCAGTGTTGACTTCCGACCATCTCTCCGAGGCGCGTTTGAGTTCTTGCTGGTAATAGCGAGCGGTTTTCGTCATCGCGAAGTCGTCGATGACTTCATTGATGATAGGCGCTCCGAACAGCACCGCAAAGCCAACCAACGCCAGAAGGCTGCCCACGACCATTCGCCAACTCAGGGAATGCGTGGACGAGGCGTCCGCGGAATTGGACTTGTTGCGATGTCGCCACACGCTGCTGTTAGACACCCCTTGGCTTGCGGTCGTTTCAACGAAAGCTTCGACCGATGCGCGAAACTCCGATGCCGTAGAAAATCGCAACTCGGGTCTTGCCTCTAGCGCTCGCAGTACAATTTCATCAATTCTGACATCGATTTGAACTTGCTTTGACGGCGGTTGTAACCGTTCCGAAGGCAATTCGCCGGTGAGCATTTCGTATAACACCACGCCCAGCGAATAGATGTCCGCCCGATGGTCGGTTTGCGCGTGTAGTCTTTGCTCTGGCGCCATGTATTGCGGCGTGCCTGCTGGCTGTGACTCCACAACATCGGCCAGCGACTCGGTATCAAGTATCTTGGCGATCCCAAAGTCCGCGATCTTCACTCGCCCTTCTTTGTCAAGCAACAGGTTCTCCGGCTTGATGTCGCGATGGACGATGCCGTGCTCGTGAGCGTATTGCAGCGCGTCACAAATCGGCGGAACAATCGCCAGCGCTTGCTCAGAGGAAAGGCGACTGGCAGCCATCGCTTGACGGAGGTTGACGCCATCGATGAATTCCATCAATAGGTAGTAAAATTCCCCTGCTTTTCCGAAGTCATAAATCGTAACGATGTTCGGATGGTTCATAGCAGCCAATGCCTTCGCCTCTCGTTCAAATCGCGTTGCGAAGTCACGGTCGTGAAGGCGTTCGGGCGCGAGAAGCTTCAGAGCGACAGTTCGTCCCAAAGACTTTTGTCTTGCTTTATAGACAATCCCCATGCCGCCGCGCCCCAAATACTCGATTCCCTCGAGCTGGGGTAGACTCACCTCGATTACTTCTGGTGATGGAGGCAGCTCCTGCTGTTTCGACGAGTTGCTCGGCGCTGAAGTGTCGGTCGCGAAATTCTGCACCGCCAAGCAGCGCGGACAAAGACCGGCAAGCTGGTTTGGGTCCAGCTGGATGCCACAGCGTCCGCAAAAAGTAGGTATTTGAGTGCTCATACCTATAAAATAAGAATCCACTACGCACTGTGGCAGCCAATTCGCAGTTTTGGGAAAAATCTGCGATGCGTGCCTATCGCAGCGCCGCAACCAGCGTCTGTATTTCGGCATCCACGTCGGCGGGATCGTTGACGGTACCAGCAACCTCAGCCCGAAACAGTTCGCGAAAACGCTGTCGCAACCGATGTACAGAACTGCGGGCAGAGGCCGGTTGAATACCCAACGACTTTGCCAAAGCAGCATAATCGGTTGCTCCTCGCTCAGCAGTCAGACAAGGCTTGAGCAATTCAAACTCGATCAAGCGATCCGTCTTCTCATACTCACGATGCAGTTTCGCCATGACGGTGTCTAACAATGTCAACGCCCATTGCCGCTCGAAGACCGCTTCTTCTGAGACCTGCCCACGATCAGGAATCGAGATGGAAGCAGCCGTATCCATGTTGACGATTTTCACATCACCGCCGCGCTTCTGAGCGTGCGTTCGATCCCAGTCATTGGCCAGGAATCGCTTCATCGCCATCAGCACGAAGGTACGAAACCTTCCTCGTTGCCGATCCACTACTGCAAGCCAGTGTTTTTCCAATAGACGAGCAAAGAACTCTTGAGTCAGATCCTGTGCATCGGGTTGCGAATAGCCCCGCAGCCGGACGTATGTATACAGGGGGGGCCAATACTGCTTACACAGTTCCTCTAAAGATTCGGCAGCATCCCCCTGTGCCGCCAGCACAACGGACCACCGAGTCGTATGAAACTTCGCCCAATCGGAATGCGAATTTTGGATATTTGCAGTAGTAGGCATCTTGAAATTGTAAATGTTCCGAGTGGAGCGACGGTAGAAGAAGGGCTGATTCGGATGCAAATCTACTGAATGTTCGTTCTATCGACGCTATTCTCCGCCTGGAATCTCGGGCTCGACCAGTCGGGCAAGCTGGAGCAGGGACTCCTGCCAGCCAAGGTAACACATTTCGGCGGGGATAGCAGCTGGAAGCCCCTCGTGCAGAATTTCGATCTCCGTACCACAACTCACCGTTCGCAGTGTGATCGTCTTGGTCATGTTGCCAGCTAGTCCCGGATCGTCGAACTTGTCGGCTAGCCGAATGCGATCAACGGGGACCAACTCCAGATAGGTACTTTCGAAAGAATGGCTGTGCCCTGATCCAAAGTTGGTGAATGACATATGAAAGCTTCCACCTACTTCCGGGGAGATTCGATCGATCTTCCCAAGAAAGCCATACGGTGGCAACCAACGGCAGGTTAACGCCAAAAGCCAGCGTTTTGCACCTCGCGAAACGTCGGCTTTTTTCGTATTCTCTTGCAACCTCTCGGGGCCAGTGCCGGATTTTTTCGGTGATTGGGAACCTCGACTGCCTCCTCTGGGCAACATTGAACATTGCCGTCCATCACAAACCATTTCAATCTCTATTTGACGGTACTTCACCGGAGATGCAACATGAATCTATTCCGCGGGCTGCTGATTGTGATGACTTTGATTACAAGTCAAACCGAGGGGCAGTCTGCCGAGCGTATGACGGCTACGGCGGAGCCGCCTCAACTCAGCTTGTATGCTGATTCGAGTGGCGATGAGCTGATCAAACAAATTGAAACGCGGCTTAAAACCGTACGGCGCCAATTGTCGTTCAATGAATTTACGCAAACTCACCGGGAGATAGCCTCGCTTATCGCACAGTTGCAACTTGCGTATCCAAACGACTCGCGAGTGGCTGCTCACTTACCTAAACGATGGCACTCCTTGACGATCCTCACGAACCATGGAAATCCTGAAGGTCGCCGAGAACTCTTCGAGGAACTCGCGGACACTATCGGGACGACGACGAGGCCTAGATTGAAGCAAGATGCACTGTTCTGGCAAGCGCTGCTCCATATGAACGGTCCGGTAGATGGACCGAAAGCCGCAACGCTCGCGAGAAAGTTCGCAATCGAATCTCCGAACGATGATCGCGCCGGTGAGCTGTACCATATAGCGAGCCAAAAGTTGGACGTTGCCATTTTTACGCGTACCGTCTTTTGCGGGTTATTGATCGTCGTGTGTTGCTGGCTCGCTCTTCCAGTGTGCACAAACGTTCCTGGACGCCGCAAGGCGATTTTTTATGGGGGACTGCTCGCAGTAGGGAGCTTCCTGGTCTTTGCCAGCCTGCATCTGTATCTCGATTCGTCTTCGATTTTCTTGCAGTTCCCTCTCTTGAGGTACGCCGCTTACCAATTCTTCGCGTATCTGCCTAGTCTATCCCAATCGTTGCGTCCCTGGATTGCGTTAGGACTTGCTATCGCCTTCGGCGCAACGCTCGTCGTTCGCCGCCCTGCTCGCCCCGCGTTTTTGAGCAAAATGCAATCGGTCCACCTAGCGACCTTCGGATTTTTTGGGGCGATTGCGTTTATGTGCGTGACGGACATCGCCTTGTGCGCGATCGAAAAGGCCCAGATGCAGCGAGCGATCGCGCAACTCGGCCCTAGCTCATTTCGTGGTCAATTGGTTCAAGGCGAGAATCGACAGCGCGAACAGATCGGCCAGCTTTTCGAACTTGATTTCCGGGACGCCATTTCCGGGGCCGAAATCTCTATGCGCCAATTCCGAGGTAAGCTTGTCGTCGTCGATTTCTGGGCAACGTCGTGTGGTCCATGCATTGCAGAGATTCCCGAGATGCGACGCCTTTATGAACAATTTCACGATCAAGGAGTCGAATTCATCGGCGTGAGTCGTGATAACGCGGAAGAGGACGGCGGATTGACCGATCTGCGGAATTTCGTCGCGAAAGAGCGAATTCCTTGGCCTCAATACCACGACCCACTCGATCCTGAAGGTATTTTGAGTGGAAAGACATCCGGTAGCTTTGCCGAGTCTTGGGGAGTTGCCGCGATTCCCACGGTGTTTCTCATCGACGCTGACGGGATGCTTCTCTCGACCAATGCCAGGGGGCAACTCGATACATTAATTCCTAAGCTACTGAAAGCCGGCAAAGTCAAACCACGATAAGAAGACATGTCATCACAATCGATTTGGCAGAATCTCAAAAAACAAATCGCTTGCCAAGTGGTTTCTCTGGTGGCAATGTTGACCGCAACCTTACAAGACCTTGAGGAAACCTCCCATTGGGTTTCCTCCATGGAAGAATCTTAATTGTGGTTAGGCCCATCGGCTACCTATCCGATTGAGCAGAGCGAACTCGAGCGTGTGATCGCTCTTTCCTGGTAATAGCTCCTTCTGTCTCGAGCGGGACGGGAAGCGAGTCGCTTTCGGACAAATCAGCGTCTGGATCGAGAAAAGCCTTATAAATCCGCTCCGCAGGGGCTCGGAGCACGCGATGAAGCCGAATCGAGTTGGAAGAATCAGTCATGGGATCTCTCTTACTCTTACTCTTACTCTTACTCTTACTCTTACTCTTACTCTTACTCTTACTCTTAC
>CAYMXM010000006.1:29576-33794 GCA_964394065.1 uncultured Pirellula sp.
TCGTGCTCTTACTCGTGCTCGTGCTCGTGCTCAGTCCGCCTTCGGCGGACGGTCCTCGTAATCGCTCGCTATTTCATAATCGACCAACCTCTCTTCGACACCATCAGATCTCATCGCCATCCGGGTTAGCATCGATACGATCCGCTTGAGCATCGACTTCAAGTTGCGACTCGTCGAATCATCCAACGCACCGGTCACAACCAGAACGTCTTGAATTGCCGCACACTCAAATGACGAACCACGAGCAATGTCAAAAAACCGAGCGCGATCTTTCAAGCTTCGTTTACCGTTCCCCTCGGCGATATTCAACGGGATCGATTGGGCGGCGCGAAGCCATTGATCTCGGGCGTGACGATGTAATCCTCCAAGTGATTTTGATGTCTCGAAGGACTGGGCAACATAATCGATCGAGAGACGGTAGACGTCAAGCCGATCGTGGTCGAAGATGGGGGCGTTCATCTGAACTCCAAGTCAATTGATGATTTCGATTTCGATTTCGATTTCGAGCACGAGCACGAGCACGAGCACGAGCACGAGCACGAGCACGAGTGGGAGCACGAGCACGAGTGGGAGTGGGAGTTCCGTTTTATTTTAGTCGCTTCAAGCCGATGAGTAGGAATCAAGAAGTGCTTTCTTGCGAAGGTAGGCAGCATACCATGTGGGGGCCAGAGCACCTTCTTCATCGTTTTTTTCCCGATCGCTACTCTACCTTGGTCGCAATCCACCAAGTTGCCCCACCTGCATCCATGACACCTCCGCGTTTGTCGCTGTCTTCTTTTTTCACGGGTTCTTGAACAGATTTCCCACCAGCCTCCAGCGCCCGTTTGTAGGTGGCGTCTACATCGGTGACATAGATGTGAACGCACGAAGGCATCGCTGGCCACTCGTCTGTGCAGTCGGCAATCATCAGTACCGTGTCGTCGAGCCGTACTTCAGCATGCATAAGGCGTCCCGTTTCGTCAGGGAAACGTCGAAGCTCCGTTGCGCCGAAAACGGCTTTGAGAAACTCGCTGGTGGCGTTTGCACCATCGACGATCAAATAAGGAGACACCGTGCTGTAGTTATCGGGTTTGTGGGAGGTTGCCATCGATCCTTGGTCCGTTCTCGTGTTAGTCTTCCAATTATTCGCCGGACGGCATGGCGTTCATGTCCATCCACATCGCTTCCCAGACATGACCGTCCGGGTCCGCCAAGTTGCGGTTATACATGAAACCGAGGTCTTGGACGGGATTGATGTCAGCGGTGCCACCGTTTTCTGCGGCTGCTTGGTTCATGGCATCCACTTCGTCGCGGGATGCACACGAAATCGCGAGCATCACTTCGCTTGAGTTCGCAGGGGGAATCGGGCGGTTCGTAAAAGTACGCCATTTGTCGTGTGTGAGCAACATGACATGGATCGCTTCGCTCCAGACCATGCAAGCGGCTGTTTCGTCCGTAAAATGAGGATTGTTCTCAAACCCAAGGGACTTGTAGAAGGCCATCGACGCTTCGAGGTTGGTAACGGGCAGATTCACAAAGATCATTCGTGCCATAGCGGGTACTCTCCAGATTGTTTTCGGAATGGTGACAGGGCTCTAGGCTTGTGCCCCGTTTACCGTATTGGTCGAATGGCAGGCTGCCGTTTCGACAAGACAAAGAAATATTTAAAAATTCAGCGACTAGCAACGGTTGACTAGAGAGATCGATGGTGCAGCCGGGTTACCCGTTCTGATCGTAGGCTACCCGTAACAGTCGTTCGACTTGGTTGGTAATCTGATCTGCGGATGTCACGGAGGTCAGCGGCGTGTGCAGTGGCAACTGCGTGACCAGCCGCACGAGCGGCAACAAAGCGACGGTCTCTCATTGTTTTCCTCATGCAATTTCTACTCTACTGAGGCGTCCCGTTTCGTCCGGGAAGCGTCGAATCTCCGTTGCGTCGAAAACGGCTTTGCCGAGGCCAATTCTAACCTTCGTGTGCTGGCTCGCCAACCTTGGTAAAGGACCGGTCCATGACCGGAGATCCGCATTCGGGCTGGATAAGACTCGGCACCCGCGAAATGAGCTATTGACTTGCAAACTGCCGCCGCTTATTTTTAACCGACTGGTTAATTAACTGAAAGGTGCAATACTATGCTCGATACGCTGAGTCAGACGTTTGCGGCTCTCGCCGATCCGACGCGAAGGGCGATGCTGGAACGGCTTGCGGATGGGGAGGCCAATGTGTCGGAGCTCGCCCAACCGTTTCTCGATGAAATGAGCTTGCCAGCGGTCACGAAACACTTGAAAGTGCTGGAACGAGCTGGGCTGATCACCAAAGGCCGCGAGGCGCAGTGGCGTCCATGTCGCTTGAACCCTGAAGCGTTCCACGACGCCGATGAATGGATGCAGCAATACCGACAACTCTGGGAAGAGAGCTTTGACCGGCTCGATGAGTATCTGAAAACGGTCACCGCCAAGAAAAAGAAAGCTACCTCCAAGCCGAAAGCAAAAGGGAAGAAAAATGGTCGCAAGCAATAGAACGAATGAGATTCGAATCATCCGAACCTACGACGCCGCAGTGGAAGATGTTTGGGATGCTTGGACCGATCCCGAACAAGTGGTGCAGTGGTGGGGGCCACGTGGTTTCACCCTTACCACCCATAGCAAGGAGTTGCGACCGGGTGGTATCTGGCACTACACGATGCACGGGCCGGATGGCACCGGCTATCCGAACAAGACCCTGTATCACGAGGTCGAAACACACAAGAAGCTGGTCTACGACCACGGCGGATACGATGATCGACCACCGCTGTTTCGCGTGACGGTGCTGTTCTCGGAAATCGCCGACGGCAAAACGCAGATGGACATGACGATGACGCTTGCGACTCCCGAAGCAGCGGAAGAAATCAGCAAGCATATTAAGCGGATGGGTGGCAATGCGACTTGGGACCGTTTGGCGGAGTACCTGGAGAAAAATTCGACAGGAAAGGAAACCTTCGTCATCGCACGGAGTTTCGACGCGCCGATCGAACTGATGTTCGAAATGTGGTCCGACCCAAAGCATGTTTCGCAATGGATGCCGCCTACCGGGTTTACGATGGAGTTCATTCGTTCATCGTTCGAGCCGGGCAAGCGTACGTTCTGGATGATGACCAATGGCGCCAACGTGAAGTTTTACGGCCACTGCGAGTACCTCAAAATCGAGAAACCTCAAACGCTCGTGTACACACAGCAGTTTGCCGACGAGCAAGAGAACGTGTCGCGTCCTCCCATGATGCCGAACTGGCCTGAGACGCTGCTCATCACCGTTGTTTTGACCGAGGAAGGGCCGGAGCGGACGCGAGTGACAGTCACTTCGGAGCCGCACGGCGACATCACGCGCAAAGAACTCGAAGCATTCATTGACGAGAGAGCAGGTATGACGCAAGGTTGGACAGGTTCGTTCGACAAGCTTGAGACGTTGCTAACGGGCGTCCAACCGATGGCACGTACAAAGAAAACTCACCTCAGAACTCAACGGGAAAAGCCATGAACGAACATGAACCTATGAAACACGGCTGTCTTTCACTGACACGCCCTGGTCACAATCCAAGCTCCTTTCGCGACGCGAGAGCAAGTTTCTTAACCAGCTCGTCCGGGATCGGCTTTCGCAACGAAAAGGTGACGCCGGTCTTGGTTGCTTTGAGGCCGGCGACGGCAATGTCGGCGGCATGAGCGGCGATGGCGCCTTTGCTCACGTAGAGTCCGCACTGCTTGCTGAAAGCTGCGTAGCCCGCGATGATCGATTTTCCGAACCCGAACCCAGGCATATCGTAGGCGATTAACTCCTCCGCGTCGGGGAGGGCTTTGGCAAGCTGCGCACGAAGTTGAACCAACAACGCCTGAAACGCCTCGGGCGCAGAAGCGATATAGGCGTCGTGGTCTGCAAATTTTGTCATGGCAATCTCTCTGAAGTTGCAGATTGTGGATTGGTTTGGACATTCAATAGCCCGTCTAACCAGGACGCCCATTTCTCTTTCGCGGCTTCGGCTTTGTCAGAGGCATCATCACCGTAGAGGTAGAGAACAATGCTGGCATTGGTTGTTTGGCCCATGCTGTAAGTTCCAATCAGGGCGCCACCGGGAGTAGGGGATGCTAGCCGCAACAAAACGTAGCGTTCCCGATCACTTTGCTGCACACGCTCGACAGTTCCATGTAATTTCGCTGGCCCATGTGTCGTTCGTTCTTCGCCGACGTTCGCTCCAGCAAGTCCCAACGCTT
>CAYMXM010000007.1:0-33729 GCA_964394065.1 uncultured Pirellula sp.
TCCCGGCGGATGAGAATAATGAATGGCCCAGTAGATACGAAAAATGGGTAGCTTGAAGCAGGTTTGAGGGGTGAGGCTTGTGACTTGAGGAAGAGAAGAGGGCTTCGCCCTTAGCCTTATAGGTAGCCCCTATCGGGGCTACCCAAAGCGTGACCATTTTCAAACTCGACAATTCCACCTAGTCTCCCAACCTTAACTCCGATGTGTCAGGCCAGCCCAGGGCTGGCTCCAAGGAGCACTGCGTACCGCCGAAAAGACGCTGGGGGCGCAGAGAAGCTGGGGGCGCAGAGAAGAAGCTCGCCGCGTCTCTGCGGCTCTGCGTGTCATCCCCCTCCACAGGCAATAGTAGCCTTCCCCAAAAATGCGTCACGGCATTGCTCTCAACCTCGCCCCATTTCTTTTCTTTATGCGGCGGCGACTCCAGAGTCCGATCGCGGCGAGGGAGGTCAGAAGAAGTGCGCTCGGCTCGGGAACGGCAGCAACAACGTTGATGGTTCCTACGTGGTTGTAGGAACTTTCGACGATTTTGTGGTAGGTTCCAACCTCCGTCGCGAAAAAAGTATTCCCATCGCTCTTAACGATAGAGATGTGATACTCGCCATATGATGCTGGCATAGCGTCGGTGATGTGGGTGACTTCAACACGAGCTAACAACTTCGGTGTCTCTGTCAAATCTACAGGTGAGAGAGCATAATCGTAACCAGTGAGTATCTCTTGCTCCGCAACGGGATTGCGAGTCGCGCTAAAATTGCCGGTCATGCCACCGAAAATATAGTTGCTATTTAGACTTTCGTTATTGATTTGAGGGACTGCAAACTGCATTCTTCCTCCGAATTCAATAACCGGAGTCATCACGATTTGGTAGTTGGCGATAAAAACAGAATCGGTCGACGTACTTGAAACGTAGATGTCGAATGAGCTTGTTGTGCCACTTTCCATGGTGTGGTCAGCAACTCGCATAATGATATCAGCGTTCAGCTTTGCATTTGAAAGCAGAGTTGAAATTACCACAATAAATGCGGTTTGCAAACATAAGCGTTTTTTCGGCGATTTAAAAGGCATATCGGTTCACTTTCAAAAAAAGTACAAATTAGTCATCTAGCAGCGCCTTGAGGGTGTCTTCAATGTGGACGTTCATTTGGCTATTCACACGGATGGCATCGAATGCGTTGACAACTCCAGACCCGTCGACATCTCCGTTGAGATCCGATCCACTCCGTCCAACTTGCGCGTTAACGATTTCTAAATCCAATCCATTCACAATTCCATCTCCATTGGCATCACCGAGGATTCTTGCGAATTCAAATACGGCATCCACCGGATCGTCAAAAATACCGTTCCCGTTTGCGTCGATGAACACGCGATAGAATCCATTTCCATCAGCCGTATTTCGATTTCCTGTAATCCCATTGGCCAGCCAATCGAGCCGGATACGATCCCCGACCCGGCTTGCGTCAGCACCTGTTACAAGGGTTCCAGAAGCTCTTGCGATATCGGTCGCATTCAAGGCATAGCGTCGGACCTCAATCCCATTCAAATTCAACAGGTCGCTCAACCCGTCCTCCGTGCTGAAGAGGACATCTACCGTTCGAATGAACGAACGTTGCTGACCTCCTTGCTGAACATCGATCCCGACCGCATGCAATGGAGCTGCTGCGAAGGTCCCAGTGACGATCAAGTCCCGATCGCGCGTCGGAGCCGCTTCGATGTTTCCTCCTCCATCTCTCGCGATACTGAAGAAGCGGTAGGTGTGACTTGCTCCGTCAGCGCGTCCTTGGTAATGAGCCGTCGCAAGGTACTGGCCACTTCCGTTCGGCGTACCTGCCGAGACGGACGATACAAGCTCGGCGACGCCGTTGTCGACCGATACGTACAAGTCGAAACGTTGCAATCCACTCGTTCCACCATCGGTCCCCGCAATCTGAACCGTGAATCGACCTTTTTCATTGGGAACCGCCGAGGTGACCTCGCTCATGGGAATATCCAAATCACCGACGGAAACGATCAAATCGGCGATGATAGGCAACGCTTCCACATTCCCAGCCGCATCCCGAGCGACGCTCCGGAAGAAGTAGGTGTGGTTGCTCTGCGCCCGATAGGTCGTCACAGGGTTCGATGCGGGAATCGAACCGAACAGCTGACTCACGCCTCCATCGATAGAGACATACAGATCGTAGCGTTGGACTCCGGAAGTCGCTCGACCGGCGATCACCGGATCCGATCCGTTTACGACAATCGGAATGTCGAGAGAAATGAGAGGAGTCGATATCGGAGCGATCGAACTGGTCGGTGCGTCGATATCCGCTCCAGTTACGTTCAATACCAATTGATCGGTTTCCGTATTCCCTGCCCCATCCATGACTTGAACGGAGATCGTCGCCGAACCAGACTGGCCTGGAGTGAGAGATGCTAAGAGCTTTCCATCGACGATGTTGGCGGTCACAAGCTGCGGCGAGGTATTGTCCAGGATCCAATAGAGGAGCTCACCGCTTCGAGCATCGTTGTCGCGGAAGACATACGTCAAATCGGCTAAGGCGTTTCGAAGCACGGTCCCTTGAGGAAAGGTAAGGCTCCCCATCGGGTTCGCCACCACAGGGGCCGCGTTCGCTAGAACGGTAACATCGAACGACTTCGTGTCAGCCGCTGCACCATCGTGGACCGTCACATTGACCGTGTAGACTCCCGGTGTTGCATAGGTATGCTCGAGCGTAAAGATTCGCGTTTGGTCGACTCCGATATCCTCAAGCGTCGTCCCATCCCCATAATCGACGCTCCACGTCCAGGGATACTCCGCTGGATCTAAGCCCGGATCGGTGAAGCGAACGACTTGCGCAAAGGGTTGCCCTGCACGCACGCTCACCTCCTCGATCGGATCGATTACGGGAGCCACATTCTCGGCCCATATGTCGAACGATCTCGAAACAGTAACGACGTTATCCGATGCGAAAACGGTAATCGTATAGCCCTCGGGACGATCGATCGGGAAGCAAACCGAGAAGTAGAAGTGACCCTCGACAACGACGACCGGGATGGTCATGACCGAACCGTTGATGGCAAGTTCGGCACGAGCGGTCAACTCGTCGTTGCCGGCATCGGAGATACTCCCCTCAAACGAGGTGATAGCCCCTTCGGTGATGCTCGATGGTAGGATCAAGTCTCCGATGACCGGCGAAGCGTTCGCGACGACCAACGCCTTGGTCTGTTCGGTAAACCCTCCATCCCGATCCTTTACCCGGACACGGACAATGTAGGTGCCATCTTGAGGAATCGAAATCGGTTGTGAAGTTTCCAGCACGTTGACGATCTCATAAATCCCGTCGTTGTTTAAATCGTAGCTGTAGAGGAAAGGCTCTGCGGAATCGAGTGGAGACGGATCCGAAACCGAGCCCACCGAAATCATCACACCGGCGTCCCCTTCCTCCACTTCGTTCGGAGCGATGAAGGTCAATTCAAAGGTTGGAGGAGCGTTCAAAACGTCGATGGAACGAGTAAGAAGCGTTGCCTCACCATTTTGATCCCGGATCAACGCCTTGATCTGGTACTTTCCATCTTCGAGGTAGGTATGGTTGGTCTTTGCGGACTTATGGTTGGTAACATCCCAGATCCCATCCCCATCGAAATCGAAGTCAAAGGTAAAGTCCGCCGCCATATCCCCCAGGCTATCGACGATGGAGGTTACGGAAATCTCGATCGTTTGACCTTCGGTTGAAGTCGCAGGGGCAACGAGTTGTGCCGTCGGTGCTCGGTTATCTACTTCGATCGTGTAGGGCTTTTCACCGGTTGCATTCTCATCGTCGGTGACGCTGAGGGTGATCTGGTAGGTGCCATCATCGGGGAACAGATACTGCAGAGTTGGCAGGTCGCTTGTGTAGACCACAACGTTGTTGTATTTCACGGTCCAATGGACCGTATACGTATCTGCCGGCACATCGGTCCATGCTGCGTGCATCTTCAGCGTGTCCCCTTCCAGGAAGGACCCCGTCGGTGCGACGGTGTCAATCCTAGGAGGCACGTTGGTGATCGTCAGGGGCGCAGTCATTTCGCTGCTCGCCTCCTCGTCATCCGTGACTCGAAGACGAATCACCAAGTTCTCAGCTGAATTGTGGATCCCAAGAGCATTCAACTCTTCCCAGCTCCAAGTGGCGGTCGGGGAGTAGGTGGCTAGATCGTAAGTCCCATCGTTGTTGATGTCCCATTCGTAGAGGAGCTTGTCTTGGCCATAGTCGATCGTCTCCGCTGCCGATACCGTCAGGCTTCCACCTTCCACGATCGTATATTCACCACCAGCGTGGGGGAATGGAGCCCCGTTGAGGATCTCAAAGCTAACGACATCCGAGTAGGCAACATCCTTGCCGTCGAACGCGCGGACTTGGAGTGCCTTGGTAACCGGTCCGTCCAGATGACCTCCGAACAACGTGAGGAGATTCGACCAAGAAATCGTCGGGTTCGCGCCATAGGCATCGCTGAAATTACCATCTCCGTTGATGTCCCATTCGTAGAGCAAAAGCGAAGGGGGATCGACATCGGTCGCTGTGGCTTGCAATGTGAGACTACCACCTTCGGCCACGGTTCCTATCACGGAGGCGGTAACATTCGTCGGTGGGACATTGTTGACGAACAGTTCGTACTGCGTATAGGCACCACCAGGGAGGTTTTCATCCTCATCGATGGTCAATGAGATGATATATCGTCCGTCGTTAGGTGGAGTAAATGTGAAAGTCGGATCGCTGACTCCTTGTTCAACTCCATTGACGCTCCATTGATACCCTGGCAACTGGTATGGCCACCCCTCTGCGACAATCGCCGTAAAGAGGACTTCTTGGCCTTCGTTGACTGGCCCCGCTAGAGAAACACTGTCGGGTGGCGACAGGAGGGAGGCATCAATGCGAATCGGCCGAACAGTGCTCCAGGTCCCGACTACTGTGAAATCGGCGTAGTGTGCAGGATTGAAAGTAAAAGGAGGGAATGTAGGCCAGCCTGGAGGGGACTCGACGGACAACGTCATCGTTGCTGGACTCGGTGTCGGAGCACCATCGTACGGGGTTTCGATCCCGATGAAAGCGAGGTTTCCATTCGCATCCGAGATCGTTTCGTAGGTTCCATTTTGTGTTTGCAAGGTTGCTTTCCAACCTTCAAAGGCTTCCTGGGTCGGTCCTCCATCCTGTAGTTTCAGATAAACCGAGGTAAAGACAAATTGACCGTAATCGCCATGATCAATCCAAACGAAGGAGGTCGTGTCGGAAAGAGTTCGAGACTTACTAAACCCGGTAACGGCCACGTAATAGGGACCGGGAGGTAGCGCATCCGAATGAATCGTGAGGGTGTTACCCCAGATGGAGTAACCCTCTGCAGGCAATCCCGCAATTTCGAATTCCGCACCTGCAACGGGTACGGAATTGACCGTGAGAGAAAAGATATATTGCCAGGGATTGAGTTGCGCTACGGAAACCTTCGCCACATCCGTCACTGGTGTGTAGCGGAATTCGCGAACCGGTGTAGCTGGATTTTCGACCCTCTTCTCTAGAACCGGAACCGCATGGGTTCGCGAATCGCTGGTCAGCGGGTTTTCGGTCAGAGTCAAGTCGATCAAATTCGGGAACGGATTCCCTTGCCGAGCGACCCATACATCATCAGCGATCAAGACCCCATCTGCGACTGCGCTAAGTTTGATTTCCAGTTTGGCGAAGTCTTTGGGGATGACAACGCTCCCGAGAGAAACCGGTGAACCATCGACGAGGCTTGGTGCGAATCGTTGGTTCGCGGTTCCGAGGCTTCCTGATGTTACGCTCCCCGATGCGTTCGTCAGCGTGTAGGTGTAAGTCGCATTGGTCGCGTGGGTTTCTCCAGCAAACCAGCTCGCGAAGACCTCGAAGTTCCCGGGGGCTAAGTTCTCAAAAGTCCAGATAGCCGGCGAGGCGGTTGAGCCCGATTGACCACCCAACATCCATCGATAGTCCAGGTATTCTTCATGAGGTGCAGGAGGAACCGTGTACCCCCAGCCAACAGCCTCGGAAGGAGTCTTCAAGAGATACGAGTCCGCCAGAGGCTCGACGTTTCCGATCATGTTCCCATCTAGTCGCAAACTGTTCAGTGTCAGTCGCGAAGCGATGAAAGGATCGACACTCGAAATGCTTTGGTTGAAAAGGCTAACCGATTGCAGATTTTTCAACGCTGAAAGAGTTGTTATGGCCTGGTTATCCAGCGCTCTAGAAGGTGCAGTTCGAAGAGTCTCCAGTTCCGATGGGGTAAGGGCCCGATTGTAGAGGAAGAAATCATCAATGCTTCCATGGAACGCAGCTATGGGGTTTACCGGTGTGTACCCAATATTCCTCGCGTTCTGGAGAGGTAGCACCGTTCCTTGATAGCTTTGCTGCCCTATGAGTTCCCCATCCAGATAAAGGGACACTTCTTTTGTCGAATCATTTCTTACCACCGTCACCAGATACCATTGGTTGGTCGTTAGAGAGGGAACTGTGACATAGAGGCGACCGTTGTTTGGGTTGGTCCAATCATTGGTGTTGCCATTTACATAGGCATTGGTTGTTTGATGCCATCCGAGGATGTACTGGCCATTGCTCGTCGACTGAGACAATGCTCCTTGTGAGCGAGTCCCGGTTGAATCAAAGTCGGAGAAGAAAAACTGCCCGTTGTTGAGCAGATCGAACTTGATCCACATCGACGCGGTCATGCTCTGCTGCAGGTTTGAATCTGAGCGATTCAACAGTTGGATACCATCGTCGATCCCGTCAAAATGGAACGCAGTTCCGACACCGCTTCGAGAGGGTGCGGTTGCGGAAACGCCTCCCAATGGAATCTCGCTGATACCAGTTACCCCCTCATGGAAATTACCATCGGCCTTCCATTGAGCAATCGGTTGAGGAGGTTTAGGAAGTCCATCGATGCTGAGTACCCTTAGGTCGCGGTAGTTTCTGAAGTCGACGGTATCCCCATTCAACCCGAGCTTCAGCCGATCTGCTGACAGACTTCGCAGCAGCGCCAATCCCTGGATCGGCTCCAGTGAAATGATCGAAGTTTCGTCGATGTTCAGATGTTGAAGCGCCGCTGCCCCGCGAGGAGCACCTGTTGCCGGATCGATCCTGGGGCGAAGGAACTCGAGCGTTGTTATTTGGTCATTGCCGCTGAGGTTCAAACTCTTCAAGTTGATCGCATAGCTTAAGAAAGCTAAGTCGTTGTTGGAAAGATGGTACTCAGGGTTTCCATGGTTGTGTGAGTGATAACTCAAGTCGAGCGATTGCAGCGATGCGAGGTCGCTCGCATGAACCGGTCGTGAAAGAAGATTTCCTTCCTTCACTGGAATGCCCATCATGGAGGCGATGAAGTTCGTCAGGTTAAAGGGGATTGCGACAACGGGATCGAGGACCGCACCGGAAGGTTGCAAATAAGACTCGCTCGTAGGAACCGTAGCCAGTTGGTCGACACCCGGCACATAGTCGCGAGGTTCGCTGGCAGGTGTCATCGCGAGGTTTCGCGCAAGGGTATCGGTGACGAACGTATCTCGGCCATCCCCACCGAAGAGACGATCCAGTTGCTCGTTCCCAGCGAGAGTATCATTTCCGGCTCCACCTTCGATCCTATCCCGGTCTGAGACACCATAGGTTGCGCGGGTTTGTCCCGCGTACGGTGCATTGAACTGCAATTGGAAGTTCAAGGGGGCCGTGATCGGTTGTTCGTTGGTATGAACGCGAATGTAGTAATCTCCCGCGTCCATATTGGCCATGTCGAAAACCGATTTGTTCGAAGTGATCAATCGCCCCGTGCTATCGAGAATATCAAAAACGGGTGTCACCGGTTTGTCGATAATGAGGCGAACGGAAGAACTGGTCGCATCCATTGCGTAGTTTGGATCCTCGATCAAGAAGCTGGTTCCATCAGACGGTCCCAGTAAGCGAACGGTGAGATGGGACAGGCCTCGCGCCAGTGCATCACGCAAGAGTTGACCGATAGGGAAGCGGGCGGTTCCCGAGTCGGTTAGGATGGTAGCTGTCGACGTCTTCCAAGCGTGCGGATTAATCGTGTAATAGTCTGGATCATCGATCACACCATTCCCCTCTTCCCAGAGGAATTCAGCGTTCAACGTCGTATTGAGAGTTGAACCAAGCCGGCGAAGTATTGGGTCTTCGGAGGTCAGAGTGTGTAGATAGGTCCAAATGGATTCTGAGCCTAGTGGGTCGGTCTTGTAGACTTGAGCTGGCATGACAAGCCGATTTCCGGCCGTGTGCAGAATTGCATTGACATCGAACTCGAATCGCCCCTCTTCGGGGGAAACGAATTCAACGAGCTGTGTTCCAGCTGCTGTTCCATCGGTAACGTAGAGCCCGGAACGCTCCTCGGGTTCGGCGAGAAAATAGAACTTGCCATCGAGGAATGTTCCCCTTTGGATATTCGGGTGACTGCTTTGCCCACGTGGCGCGATATCTTTGACGATCGTTGTACCTGCGCTCG
Source organism: uncultured Pirellula sp. (assembly GCA_964394065.1). Classification (GTDB taxonomy): domain Bacteria; phylum Planctomycetota; class Planctomycetia; order Pirellulales; family Pirellulaceae; genus JBKCUI01. Next base: position 8,464 of record CAYMXM010000007.1, read on the forward strand.
TACCATCGCTAATCCATAACTCCTTTCCGTACTGACTGAATTGAGGCGCTGCTGGTGCGACAAAAAGGAGCCGTGGGCCGGAACCGAAATCGACAACCTGGGTTTCTGGGAGGGAAAGGGATTCCCATGGCATCCAAGAACTCCACAGATACTCAAACTCCGCTATCGAGATAGGTTGTCTACTATTCCCCACCAGAGGGTCGAGCACGAATAACTCGGCAGCCTGACGTTCATTCGGGAGAGTAAGGTCCGCGTAGAAGTTTGAGAAAAACATCAAACGATCCCCTACGACACTCAGCTCATAGGCTCCGGAATAATACTCCGTCTCCAACCCAATAGGGACCGGCGTAAGGCTGAAGTTATTATTGGGATCCAATTGATAAAGAGAATAGCCATCGAGATCGAGCGCGATGTAATAATACGTTTGATTTGCAACCGTGAGAGAACGAATCGGGGCGTTGTTGTTCGAATAAATGCTCTCACGAATCAAGGTTGGAGGAAGCTCCATCTGATCGGCTCGAAGGTAAAACAGCCCCTGCGTTCCTACGGAACCATCGTTCTCAAAGCTCGGAAGATAACCGTTGAAGACAAGCGTATCGACACCGTTCACGTTGATTACTTGTTTGATTTGGACGTCGAGGCTTCCTCCGGCAATCAGTTCTCGATGGCCATCAGGCTCGGTTGAGTCGAGGACCTTGATGCCAAGATAGGTAGAAGGAAGGAGTAGGTGCGTATCGCCAAATGGTACAATTGAACCTACACGGTCAATATTTTGAGCAACGTACTCCGCAACCGTGTTCCCAGGGGAGAGTTTCCAAAGTCCTTGTTGAACAGGCAAGAGTCCGTTAGCGCTCGCCGTAAAATACAGATCGTCTCCTACCGCAAAAAGCTTCGTGTTGTAGTCGACCTGCAACTGATAGGAAAACCCATCTCTGAGTCCGCTATCAATAGTTGAAGTTCCTTCCGTCGTTCCATCCGTGGCATACAAACGATAATCTCTACCGTCCGATAGCGTCGCGAAGTAACGACCGCCGACAGAGGCGGAGGCTTGAGGAATCGGTCCATTGCTTTTCGGAACGTTGGCGTTGGCGATGTAATCGATTTCCAACGAAGCGTCGAGAAGCTGACTGAGATCATCTCCAAGAGGTGCCAGATTCGTCAGGTCGAAATCGAAATAGGTGCGTCGAGTAAAGGGGCCATCGAAAACCTCCAACCTGCCAGAATCGTCGACGTAGCCTCCTTCGTGCGTGAACAGCAGCGTTTGCCCGGCCGCAGCTGGCTTTAAGATCGAAGGGCCAATATCGTACGGAGTCAATGCGATCGAGTTTCCTGGAAGTCCATCTCCCAACGTTCGAATGCGATACCATTGCTGAGGCCCTTTCCACTCCTCAGGTTCCTCGTCCGTCTGTTCCGGCTCCTCCTCTTCAGGGAGAGGAAGAAGCTGATACCTTGGATCAGACGAGTTGGGATCGAAGACCTCTGGATACAAGGCAGGTTGCCCCGTCGCCCGATCGACCATGTACCCGCCGCTCCCGGGAATCGAGATCGTTGCCAACTCAAGATAGTCACCCGGAAGCAATTTATCGGATCGGGTGGGGGCCCCGTAAACGACAAACATACGCCCCGCGTTTAGCAAGAACGCATCCTCCAGGGAGACGGGGACATCGGTTGCCGTGAGAACTAGATCGCTCAGCCCATCTCCATTCACGTCGATCATCGGAGTCGAACTAAGCAAGTTCATGTTTCCGGTCGCCGGTGTCGATTGAATAATCTGGTCGGCCTTGCTCAAGCTAACGGTTCCGCTCAACCGAGCGAAATCGTAAAACAGATAGGTCGTGCCAAATGTTCGTTGGTCGTTCAGCTCAAGGATCGCGATGTCCGCCTTTCCATCTCCGTTGAAATCTCCGACATTCGGCTTCAGTCGTAGGAGAACATCAGCATTGGATGACTGAAAAGTCAGCTTAGGTTGTGGCAACGGCATCGCGTAACCGGAGTAGTCACTCCAGGCGTAACCCTCGTAGACGTTCAGAGAGCTCGTCAAAGGATCAAAGATTGCAAAGTCATCAAAGCTACCTGACCCATTGCTTGATGCCATCGGGCTGATGTCGCCGAAACGGAACACTTCCGGCATCGTCGAGCCGCCGTTGCTAACAATCGTCCCTTGTTGGATACTCCCGTTAAATGTTAGTGAACTTCCAGGGAGGATTCGGCCCTTCCATGGATCGTTGGAATTGACATTCCGACCGACAAACAGAACATCATCGATACCATCGCCAGTTACATCCCCTACATTGGTGGCCGACCTCGTATGGTACAACGAAAAGTTGTGCGAGCTCTCGAGATCATAAAGGGGCGTAAGAGGGCCGGTTCCCGCCAGTGAACTTCCGCTATAAACCACGAACCTGGCGTAGCCGGTATAAGCGGACGAAGCAAAAACCGCGACATCCGTGAATTCATCCCCATTCCAGTTGATCCCAAAAACATCGATAACAGGGAGCCCCGATGGAAATGCCAGCGGTATTGTCTTCCTGCTCTTTAAGGGGATCTCACTGGGCAAGTACTGATTGAACGCTCCCAAGTCCAAACGACCCGGGAGGAGCTGATCCCCACCAAACGCAAAGAGCTCCACCACGGGCGCGCCCTGAGGGTTGGGAGCATAATGATAAAAGAGAAGGTCGCTTCCCGTAGAGGATCCAAAAATGTTCAGTGGGCCTTTTACGGAACGGATAATGGCATTCGAATTCGCCCCGCTATGCTCGACGATGACGTCGGGCAACGTTGCAGTCGATTCTCCCGGCCGAATATCGAGTGGACCGTAGGCGATATAAATTTTATTGGAAACATTGAAGCTGGTCGCCGGTGCATCGTCCCATATAAAGTCGTCGAACCCGTCGTTATTGAGATCTCCAGCAGATCTAAGTGCGTTGAGAACTGGAGCATCGGCAGTCCCGTGGATCGATGCAGCGTTACTTAAAGTCGCCGTTTTCCCGACCACGTTGCCAAAACTTAGATCGACAATAGATTCGATCACACTATCCGCAGTCAGTGGCAGCGCCATCGCATACGTGTAAAGAACGGATGACGCAGGTGACTGGACTGGTTGCCGAACCGGATCCGGGATGGAATAGAAGGCCATCTTGTTCCCTGGCCATTGATCCACAATAACGACTTCGTTGTTTTCACCACCGCCAAGATTTCCAACATTCCCAAAAGTCACCGTACGCCAATCATACGTAAGATTGCTTGAAGCGGTATCAAAAGCAATCTCTGGAAGGAAGTTGTTGGTTACCAATCCATTTGTGTTTTTGGTGCCAAACGAAACTCCGCCGACGAACTGAACTGAAGGCATAAGGCCATTAGCGCGATCAAATCGCCTCGATTGCAAAATTCCGAGATCGTCAATCGTGTCCCCATTGACGTCGCCAATGGGCGTTAAGAGCGCGCCTTGAGGGCCAGGAATCAGCGTCAATAGTGCGTCCGATGTCAACTGTTGCCCATCGATCAAGTACGACGTAAATATTGCGTTGGAGTTGTTTTCCCCCATCTGTAGAAATAGATCCGTGGCTTCTGTACCTGTTACATTCCCTGCTAACATCAAGCGAGAATTTTCTGGACAGAACCCACCATTCGGTATTTGCCAGCTTCGATTGGCAATGTTGGTCCCGTTTACTGTTGAACCTTGAGTCCAAGTATCGGAAAGACTCAAGATGCGGAGCATTCCCGAGCTTTCCAGCACGGCGAACTCTGCGTTTGCTGAACCTTCGATGTCCCCCAGCACTTCAAAGGTGGCAATCATGCCTCCAAAACCTAGGGTGACGATCTGATCACTGGTGATGCGGGCCTGAACGTCGACCAAAACGTCGTCGACGAAGAATCCCTCGTAGTTGTTGAAAGCGGAATCTACACTGTCGAACTCAAATGCTATGTATATTTTGCCCCCCGCATATGAACTCAAATCGATCGTTTTTTGGGACCACGTACTTGTATTCTGAATTCTATCGTTGGATTCGTGCGGGGCGGTTGAGGCAACGATTGTTGTTGTTAAACCGGGAGTAAAGCTAGAGGTGTTTGAAATGACAACTCTAGCGATGTCGAAATAATCTTCTAATTCTCTTTGCAATACATAGTTGAAAGACAACTGAATAGGAGTTCCCGCTGGAACATTCGTAAGATCGTACTCTTTCCAGGCGCGACCTGCGACCGACGACGGCGGAGTCGTTGCGTAGTTCCCAAGTTGAGGATCGCCAAAGTAAAGAGATCCACCGAGGCTGTGCCCCGAGTCGGTATTGCGACGTTGCGTGGTTGCGTTCCAAAGGCTATTCGTATTGGTTTGTTCGTACTCGTCGTTGATCAAAACCGTATTTGTCAGGGTAAAACCATCGAGCGACGGAGTCCCCGGTTCAACATCACTTGTAAAATCAACGGTTGCGAAGCTCGGTATTTGCTCTAGTTGTTCGAAGATATCTTGGGTCGGAACAAAATAGAGATTGCTTCCTGCTGAGATCAGCAAATCAGTCCCTTGGCCTCCCCCTGGGTGAGGTACCGCCTTAATGGTACGCCCATCGGGAGTCGGGGAAGAGGCTCCTGCCTTGGGGATCTCAACTGCGGCGCTATCCAAAGCCAATCGCCGAATCAAGGGACCACCCGGTGTGAGCAGGATTGGAGAGAGCTCTGGATACTCTACTCCTCCAAGAAGTATCCTAGCACTCGACGTTTCGAGCTCAGCAGCGCTTCGAACATTGGCGATTGCAAGGTCCATCTTCCCATCGTTGTTGAAATCCCCCGAGGCAAATTGATCAACTCGGGGGGCCCAAGATCCGTCGGTGGGTACTTGGATTACAAGGGAAGGGATTCCAAAACTATTTGCCGTAACGGAATCTTCACCGTAGTACACCAGCAACTCCGTCACGGGGCCCATCGTTCCAAAATTGCTTCTATATCCTCCGATAAAATCACCATTCCCTTGGTTGTTGAAATCACCGATCGGAATGTATAGAGGTCTGAAACTCGGAGGGACTTGAAGGGTCGCTAGCGATTCTTTGATCGTAACTTCTGTTGTAGCGCCAATTCCACCCGAATTTGCTCCTTGAATCGTGATGGTATACTTGCCGATGGCCGGTAGGGTTAGATCTGGAGGGACTCGGTCGACATGAATCAAGTAATACTCAGGCACTCCCCAAACCATATTTAAGGGAACAACTCGCACGTTCCCGGAGGGGTCTTGGTCTTCTGCGCCGTAAAGCTTGAGCGCTAGACCGGAAGGCGCCTCTAGATGAATCATCGATTTCAAAACAAGGGATAAATCCGCGTTGCCGTATGCGTTGATCCCTTTCGGTGTCGGCAAAAGATACCAATCACCTGCATCCCCCTTACTGATCGTCCCATGTATCGCAACATCTTGCCCAAGACTCAACGGGTAAAGCATAGTTGGGGTTAATAGTGTTGCACCCGCCGGGAGATCGTTGGATCTTCCCCCGGAGAATTCGTACTGATCAGCCAGTATACCGGTCGTATCACTCTTGTTGCCGCTAAGATGGTCATTCCCCGCATCACCTTGAATGGTGTCGTTACCCAGCCCACCTTCGATCAAGTCATCCCCATCCCCGCCGTCGACAAGATCGTTTCCGGCACCACCGAAGAGGCGATCGCCACCGGCGCCGCCACGAATGTGAAGGTCAGGGTTTCCTCGCTCAGGACGGACGTTCGGGCCGAAACCCCATTCGCTTCCGGCGATCAAATAACCAGGATCGGCGTGTACCTCGTCATCCCCCGCTTGCGTGTCGATCACGGTCGCTTCGGTATTCAAAGTCGACCAATAAGCGTAGTGCTGAACGAAGCCAGCTTCGTTCGTTCCACTAATTTGGCTCGATGCTTGAAGCCCTAAACTCACTGCGTTCGAATTCGGTGCAATGATTTGCAATGAACTGGTCGGGCCGCGTCGAACAGTTTGCAAGATAATAGAATCGCCGACCGCATTTACCATGACTTGACCAGCTAAGCCGGTTGCTTGCAACGCATTCTGAATTTGCAGGATAAGGTCGGTCCACGTCTTATTGTTTGCAGTCGACGCTGCCGTGATCGAAAGCTGTACTTCGTTGCCACCGTTGACCTTCAGCTTGAACTCGGCAGTACCTGACGTTAACTGACCGTAATACGCTGGATTCGGAACACCGTTGACGATCGCGGGAGGTTTGGACAAACGAATTGCTGCAGCCACAGGGACTACTTCGGTCAATTGCGAATTCGAGACATTGTCCCAAACGCGAGCCGTCAGTTCATAGCGATGCAACAACCGATTCCAACGAATCGCTACGTTGTCTGGGATTTCATCCCCCTGCGGGTCGTAGTTCCCTCCCAAGAACAAGACTTGATCGTTCCCCGCACCTCCATCGAACCGATCGTACTGGGTCACCAACGTCTGTGTAGAGCCTCCATGGTTTCCGGAGAAACGAAGGTTCGGATTGGTTGGCAACGCATCGGGGATGATTTGGAAAATGTCGTCCCCATCCCCGCCCCACAACAAATCGGGAGCTTGAAGATCGTTCCCCCCACTCAGGACATCGTTGCCGGGACCGCCGAAGATCCAATCTTCTCCCGAACCACCTCGCAGCACATCGTTCCCTTCACCCCCAATCAAAATGTCGCGTCGATCGATGATCGTTTCGTTCGCGAGATTCACGATTCGACGGACATCGAAATTTGGACTTGGGAGGACTCCACCCAGCATCGGGAAGAGCTCGTAGCCCGAAGCTTCCTCCGCCGTGATCTGGATCCAGTAGTTTTGAGTGGCTTTCAACGAAGGAAGAGGGAGTCGACCATCGTTCCCAGGGATCGCTACACCGGACGAAATCGGTCCCCAAATCCCAGCACTGTCGTACGTGTAGAGGGTCGCCTTGACCGCGGAGTCCCCACGCGTCCTTAAAAGCATTTGGGAGTCGACCTGCGTCCCTTCCTCGAAGCGAACGCGATACCAAACCGAATCGTCCTCGGATCGGACAGGAACTCCAATGACATTCGCGTAGAGATTGATTGGCTTGTCGAGAACGATCCCTTTGTCCCGCTCGTCGTATCGACCTTCATCCAGCACGAATTCGAGCGAATACCGAGTCGGCTTCTGAGGAGTTTCTACTTTGACGAGGTACTCGCTACCCTCTGTCAAATTATCGAGATCGAGAATGTTACCGATCGCTGTCTTCACTAGCGTTGGCTCATCCCCTTCGTTCTCTTCATCCCCTTCGTTCTCTATGTTCTCAACATACAAGGTCACTTGCATTTCATCGTTGAGAGATAGCGACTCGATGAAGAGTTTCCCTTTCCCCGAGTATCCGGAACCGACGCGGAAGCGATACCAGTCGATATCCGTGGGGGAGTCGATCGTCAAACCATCGAAGAGAGCGTTCCCCGCTTCGTAGATGGTGTACGGAGACGAAGATTCGGGGTCGCCGGCAAACATGCCCAAGTCGTACGCGGTTCGCTCCGCACCGTTACCGACACCGTTGGAGCGATCGTCGGTCCTGTCGATCAGAATCGGAGTCCCGGAAAGATGCTCGATAGTGTCGTTCCCTCGCCCACCATCGGACCAAACCGTTTTGATCACGGTCGGGCCGACGATGATATGGTCGTCTCCATCCAAAGCGTCGATCAAAATCGCTAGGAAGTCTCCCTCGCTCGGGAGCAACGAACCGATTCCCTGCGAACCACCGTAGGCGATCTTGCTTCGATCTCCGATTTGCAATCCAAAGAGTTCGCTGGCGGCTTGATTGATAAAGGCGATTTCAAGAACGTGACTATCCGACGTTTGTCGATCGCTCCGGATCAAGCTCAGCCGATCCCCACTCAACCGAGCCGAAACAATCGAATCGAGCTCCGCATTTTGGAGAGCGGCTTGCACATCGTTGATCAGATCGCGCGAGTTTTTGTTCTCCAAAGTTGTTGCGCTCGGCACCGTCACGGTGTGGCTCACGCCATCGATCAACAACGAGATCACCAGATCGCTCGTCGATCGATACGAAGACTTCAACGATTGTGTCCCGTTGAGGGTCAACCCGTAGAAAGTGTCGTCTGGATTCCAGACGTAGGAGCCATCGGCGTTGCGTGCCTCGAAGTCCAATCGGACTTGCGCATCGAACGTGAAGTTCCCTCCGTTCTCGGTCAAGCGGGTGATGAGATGATGTCCCTGCAACGTCCCTGGCTCTGTGACGTAATCGACATGGATTGTGTCGGCCAAGTTGCTCCCCGAATAATACCAGAGTTTGTCGGTCGACTTGGCATACTCTTTCCATTCCTCTCCTGCGATAGAACCATCTCGAATCGAGAAGGTCAGACCGTTCCGATCGTAGAGGACATCCTTGGCGAGGGGATTCGGTGGAATGCGGTTCGCGTCTGCATCATGGACCCCATTTCCGTAGAGAAAGTCCAAGCCTGTTCCGCCGTAGAGCCAATCCCCTTTCGGCCCACCGAGGACTCGGTTGAGCCCGGTGTCTTCGAGCTGATAGGGTGGCAATTCCGGGTTGCTGTCGAGCCGGCCATCGTCGTCGAGATCCCCATCGTTTTCGTGCAGCATGCCGTTTTGATCGACATAGACACCGAAGATTCGCCCCAGAGGAATCTGGGCATCTTCAGCAACTTGGAGACTTACAAGGGCATCGAACAAGTCGCCATAGTTCGCAGCGAGGATTGCTTGAACCGCGCTCTCTGGGTAAGGAATCTGAGACCAGGAATAGAGCAAGTTATGCCCTTGGCCACCGAACATATCATCGTGCCCAGCCCCGCCGAAGATAATGTCCCTGTCTACAGAGAGTCCTTGACCGACTCCTCCGTCTCCCCACAGCTGATCATTGCCGCCAAAGCCGTAGATCACATCGCTACCGAAACCACCATCGATACGATCTCGAGCATTCGTCCCTCGGATGGTATCGTTCCCGGTTCCACCGTCGATGACAGCGACCCAGTCGCGACTCCGAGTGGCCAAATCATCGACATCCAACGGATAGAGGGGAACCAGCGAACTACCGATAAGGATATCTTGTTTGGAGCTGACGAAATCCAAGCGATCATGCCCACCTAAACCAGCGACGCGAAACTGTTCGATCAAAGCTGGTCCCAGTGTTCCCTCGGTAGTGACTCGATCTCGCCAGATCACCGAGTGGGATCTCCCTTTAGCGGATTCGACGAGCATAAACATCGGAGCCTCCATTCCGACTGCAGATTCGGACGACTGGCCGAGGTAGTAAGAATCGCTGTCGTCGGTCCCGTTGATGAGGAGGATATCGGTCGCTCCGTCGTCGGGGGATACCGTGTCAGGCATGTCTCCATGGTGCCCGTCGAACGTTTCGATCCCCTGGACACCGAACATGGCGTATGTGGTTTCGAAATAAATATCCGCCGTGTCGAGGACCAATTGATCGATGCCACTCCCGCCGTAAAGCTTGTCGGTTCCTCCTTGCCCTTCGAGCCAGTCGGAATCGGCGCCACCCCAGATCTCGTCGTCACCACCACCTCCGAAGAGTTGATCTTGGCCGCTCCCCCCAACGATCAAATCGCTCCCCCCGACTACAGAACGGAACGGATTCTGTGCGTAGTAGGGACCCCAGACGGCATCTCCTTGAATGAAATCATCCCCAGCACCACCGTAGAGAATGTCTTGGCGAATCCCCCCGAAGAGGGAGTCATTGCCAGCTCCCCCGTGAAGCAACTCACCCGCATAAAGATTAGTACCACTTCGCGAGAGCCTCGATTCTAAGAGTGCATCCTCAGGGTTCGTAGCTACCGAGAAGGCATAGAGATAGTCGATACCATCCCCGCCGAAGAGTTGTTGCCCCGCGGTCACGTTCACGGTCACACTTTCTCCGTTGATGGAGATCTCAATGCGCGTCCCCCCATCTCCGTACAAGTGATCGGTTCCATCATCTCCAAAGAGCTGATCGATTCCATCTCCACCTTGGATCGTGTCGTTGTTTGCACCACCGCGTAGGGTATCGTCGCCATCTCCTCCCTGGATAAGATCATCCCCCGCACCACCGTCGATGTAGTCATTTCCAGCTCCACCGTAGATCCGGTCGGAAAGCCCACCACCCCAGATCCAGTCGCCGTCGTCGTCACCATAGATTTCGTTCTTTCCATCGGTGATCTTCCCGGGGAGCGATCCGCCGTTCACAAAAGAAGGAACGATCAGCTTCATTGCTAGCGAATGAAAGCCGATCGCATCGGGGATGCTCGACGCCGAGGTGAAAAAGGTGAATTCATCGTCACGGTCGAACTCTTCGGGGCTAATCCTCTCCGCATCGCCACCCCAAATCACGTCGCGACCCGCGCCACCTCGAATGAGGTCATCCCCCGCACCACCGACGATCCAATCATCCCCCGCACCCGCCGAGATCGTGTCGTCTCCACTCCCGCCGAGAATAACATCGTTCCCCGAACCGGAGGTAATCGCGTCGTCTCCTTCACCCCCGTCGATGGTGTTCCCGATGCCTCCTCTGCCATTCCCAAGCCGAATCGTATCGTTGCCATCTCCTCCCTCGACACGTTTTCGGCCGTCTCCTCCGAGGATCGTATCGTTGCCACTCCCTGCGTATACCTCGTCGTCACCATCTCCTAAAATCAAAACATCCTTGCCACCGTAGCTGTAGATCACGTCTCGCCCGTTGCTCCCGAAGACATAGTCGTCTCCCCCAGCATTCCCTGCAAAGGTTGGGTCGGTGTAGACAAGATTGTTGATTCGACTCAGGTTGGGGGAGTTCCCCAAGTAGATCTTGTCGGAGCCCCAACCTGCAAAGATGGTGTTGCTCCCACCCAGGGCATAGATTTCGTCGTCACCGGTGTTCCCGTAGATGATGTCATCCCCGACATCTCCGTAGATGACGTCGGCATTCTCCGAACCATCGCGCGGGCCTGCTTCGATCGTGTCATCGTCGTTTAACAAATCGCCGTAGATTCGATTGACATCGTTACCGGAGCCGATACTGCCTGTAGGGCCAACACCCCCGTAGATCGTATCCCGACCCAACCCACCGATGACGAGATCGGATCCCTTTCCAGCGTAGATCGTGTCGTCCCCAGTGCCACCATCGATCATATCGTTCCCGTCAAAGGTAACGATCCAATCCTTTCCGCCATGCCCCCAAACATAGTTGACACCGAAGTCTCCGATGATGATGTCATCCCCTTCCCCCCCATCGAGGTAATGGATCGTGGCTGCTTCACCTCGAGGGGCGTCGAGACCTTCGGGGGAGCCAGCCTGCAAGTAGTCGTTCCCTATACCTCCGTAGAGCTGATCGCTTCCGAGACCACCGTAGAGCTTGTCATTTCCTCCTTCCCCATAGAGGAAATCATCCCCTCGGCCACCGATCAAAGTATCGTTGTCGGCACCTCCATAGATCTCATCGTGACCATCCCCACCGTCGATGTAGTCATCCCCTGCTCCGCCATAGATCACGTCCTTATCTTTTCCACCCGTGATCCGATCCCTTCCACCGCCACCGTAGATGAAGTTGATGCCATCCCCACCAAGGATCGTGTCGTTACCCGAAAAGACGCCAGCAGGATCGTCTCCCCAGATCGTGTCGGGACCTTGATCACCGACCAATCGATCGTTGCCAGCCCCACCGACCAAGAGATTAAACGACAGATCCCCTGCAGATTCCGAGGCACCGGCGATAAGAATATCGTCCCCCTCTTCCCCATAGAGTTCATCGCTTCCCAAACCGCCGATCAAGCGATCGTTCTCAGTCCCTCCATAGAGTTTGTCATTCCCCTCATTGCCGTTCAGCGTATCGTTGCCACCTCTCCCGTATAGCCGATCATCTCCAGCACCACCCATGAGGAGATCGTTATCATCCCCCCCATCGAGGCGATCGTCTCCGGCCTCTCCGAATAGTTGGTCATCTCCATCTTCGCCACTCAGATCGTCATTCCCGTCCCCACCATAGATCTTGTCGTTCCCAGCACCACCTCGGATGGTATCGTCTCCTTCATCCCCGAAGAGCTTGTCATCGGCGTCACCCCCTTGGAGGGTGTCGTTGCCCCCTCCCCCACGAAGCTCCGCCGGGATATTCACCCCTGGTTGAATGATGATCTTATCGTCTCCTCCCTTTCCATCCCCGATGATCTTATCGACCTTTGTGTAATCAAAAGAAACGGTATTCGAACCCCTTGTTCGAGTCACGCGCACCGCTCGATCCCCATCTATCGGAGTGATCGAGAAATTCTCACTCTCGTCGTTGGTGTTCAGCGAGAGGACGCCATTGATGAGGGTAGCCGGTTTCGAATCGTCGACAGGAACGCGACTGCTGCAGGTCGTTGCAAAGCTCCAATCGAAACTGGTGAAGATATGCTCCCAGTCTATAAGGACGATTTCTTCGCTAATAAGGCCGAGATCGATCTCCCCTTTGAGTCTCGCAAAAGCAGAAAGCTTTGCCTCCAAAGCTCCAGCTATATCAAACCCGCAGCCGAACTCATTGCCCAAGCCACTCGCCATCTCATCCAAGTAGACTTTGCCATCATCATCCGGGTCGATCACATCCACATGGATGCTCCCCTCGAAGCCACCTCCAACTCCAACTTCGGCGATAACCTTGATTGGGGAATAGGGAGAGGGTGGTGGAAGAAACTTACCGGCGGCAGCCGTCAAATCGATCTCGAATGCAAACTCGGGTCGATCGACTCCGTTTTTGTCAACATCCATGATGTAGAACCCGTTGAAGAGATCTTCTGCATCCTTGGTCTTTGCAAATTGACGCAGTCCGCGCGTGTCGAGCCCGATGTTGAAATTGAACTGAATTCGGGCCATCCCCCTTATCTCAAAATCCAACGGCATCGCCGGGATCGGCGGCCCTAGCCTTTCGTAGATAGGAATCTTGATATCGTTAATCTCATCAGGGAAGCCCCAGGTGATCAGTTCGACATCTTTCCCTAGAAGTAAATTGATCACCTTAATAGGGTTCTCAAAGATCGGATACTTGGGTGGTGGTATGAAATCACCACCAATGAATTTCATCGCAAGTTTTGTGGTGTTTAGAACATCCTCAAGTATTTGTATGTCGCCAATGAAGCTGAGGGGATTGTTTCCATCTTCCAGCTTCTCACCATTCTTATGGCGAGGCGTCAAATCGATTGATGTCGTGCTCGCAGCGCCCTTGATATAAAAGTCAGGGGCTTTGATTTGAATTTCGCCTTTGTTACTTACGTGCCTCTGCAGATCGATAATCTTGTCGATCGCCTTAATGGCCGCTTCGGCCGTATCGAGCGTCCGTGGACCAACAAAGACCTCTGCGACCAACTTGATGACTCGCAACAAAGAAAACCCTTCACCTACGATCTCCGATAGGAGCGGAATCGGAGTGGTCAAAATATCTGAAGCCACGTTCAGAGGACCAAGAACCGTTTTCACCTTTTCTAGGAAAGGAGAGACGATTTCGTTCAGGGCAGCCCCAGCATCTAGGTAGTTGTTGATGAAGCCAACGGTTGGTTCCGTCGTCCCATGGAGGGTATCAAACTGCCATTGCAGAATGAACTCGCTGTGAAAATTCGGTAGATCCAGGTTCCCGGAGAAGGAGGTTCGAAGCTCCAGATCGACGTTGGCTCCCCCGACAAATCGAGCTGACACGATTTGCGAGGCTCCCATCGTTTGCATTTCTGCCATCGTCAGTTTTCCATCGTCACCTCCATAGATGTCGATCGTAAAGACCCCGCCGAGCTGCGTTCGCTTCTGCTCGTTCCCGGGATACTTGTCGGTTGCCGTGAGCTCTAAAAAGCCGAGGGTTCCCGTTGCTTGAAAATCCTCTAACGTTGCTCTGATCTCATAGGTCAGCTCGTTGTCACGGGATGTGTCGAGATAGAATCCTTCGCCACGACGGATCCCAAGCCCGACGTGCATCGTCCCCCCGATTTGCAGGTTCACTTTTCCGTCAATATCCAGCGCAAAGAGGGGCAGGCCGGTATCGAAATCGACATGGATCAATGTGTCGACAAGCCTTTGCTCCAAGTCGAACTCAAAGCGGATGTCGTTCGGAAGGGTGTTCAAAGTTTGCGCGTCGACATTGAACAACACGTCGTCGACGTAGACTTTAATCTTCGATGGCATCGGATTGGGGCCGAGCAAGTTGAGACCGTTGTTCCCGAGCGCTTCGAAAAGCCGATCCCGTACGAAGCGAACGCTCTGCGTACCGGCGCGTCGCAATTCTCCTACCGTCTTGGTCCGGAATTGCTCGATCAAGTTGGCAGCTTCCTTGAGCTGATCACCGATGACCGGTAGCTTCGATGCAAATGCGATGGCATCGACCGCTGTATCGAGGAGGGCAAAGAACTGGTCGATTCCGTCGGGGAGCCCGTCGAAGAAATCGGGGAGTGATACGCTTTGGGCGATACCATCAAGGTCCGGCAACTCCACGACAAACGAGCCAGGGAGGTTCGTCAGGTCGTTGCTGCTAACAACGATTGCGGGTACGGCAGGGTCCAAGGGCTCATTGGTCTTTGCGTTAAAGACGGGCAAGTACAAATCGAGACCCGCGCTCGCTTCCAGGAGCCCGAAACTGGTGAACATTCCAGGGCCAAAGGGAATCCTTCCACTCCCGTCACCGTGAAAGCCCAAACTAAGTATTGCCGGCTCCACGGACGGACCAGGTCCATCTCGGTCGATCAGAATTTCCCCGCCGAGAATCTTGATTCCATTGTCTAGAACCATCGCTGAGAGCGAGATGCCGTTGGATTTCGCCCCCAAGGTGGCTTGGATGTTCGAGCTGTCGTAGAGGAAAGGAATCGGATCGCTTGGTTCCCCATTGGGGGCCAAACTCAAATCGAAACCGAGGTCCAACCGTATATTGGCCTGCAGGTCGACGTCAATACTTCCCTCCGCATTGAGGTTTCCGAGCGTGCCCCAATCGGGCTTTCCAAAATCGGCAAAACTCAGATTCAGTTTCTCCAGGTAGCGAAACTTGGCCAGGGAAAGATCGATCGATATCTTGAGTTCCGTAGGAGTCGGAAGAGAGATCGAGAAATAGGGTTCGGGACTGCTGAAGGTGTTGAAGGATGAGCGACCGAGCGCATTGGGAGGATTCTGGGGTTTGGCTCCAAACGCATTGGTAAACGCATCGTTCAAGTACTGAGACATGCCTTGCAGGGAGTTATTCTTGAGGTCTCGCAACCCTGCAATCACCCCTCGGAAATTCACGAGATCTCCGATCTTCGGCGATTTGAAAGGAGTGGAGCCGCTCCAGAATCTCGTATCTTGAATATCCTCTAAAACCCGAATGATCTTCTCGGCGAGATAGTCGAGCTTCATGCGCGCGAAGTTGGTCAACCCCTCAATGCCACCTTCGATCTCAACTTCGGGCGGTTCATCGTAGGCTCCCCAAGTAACAACGACCTCCGGATTGTTCCCCCCGCCCGCAGTGAACAGCGATTCGCCATCAAGCATCAGAACCATCGGGAGCCGCATCTGATTCGTGTGCCCCAACGGAAAGTCATAAAAGGGGTCTGCAAAGATACTGTTCCCAGTACCAACGGTTGCGTTCAAACCCGCCATGATCTCATCCCAGGTGATGCGGCCATCGTTGTTCGGATCGCGCAATCGCGCATCGATCACGTACTGCAAGTCGAGCGTTCCCCCTTGTATGCCAACACCCGCAGGACCCAATTCAGCCGTCCCGGTGATGTTGTTGGCTCCTAAGTGGGCTTCACCATGCAGATGGGGAATGTCGGATCCGTCGGAGGAGAAGAAAATATGGCGGGAGAGATGATCTCCGTGGAGTGGCTTTCCATAGATCCGCTTGTAGCCATCGGCGCCGATTCGATCGGTTGAACCGACGATGCCCAGCCCCTCTTCACCACCGATCGTCGCACCATTGACGGGTTTGATCGCAAAGTCTCGAAGCTTTCCTGCCGACTGATCGATCACGACAATACGCTTGAGATTCTCGTCGAACTCGATTTTGAGGAGATTGCTAATTCCCGTTACTCTTTGAACGGCTTGGTAGATCACCTCCTGAACGTGCTCCAGGTTCCATAATGCGGGGTTGGCAGGTACATCGACTGGTCGGTTTTCTGGGTCTTCAAAGTCGACAGGAATCGTCGCGCCGTTCGACAACTCGATTTGCAAATCGGGCCCGGCAACGCTCCGACTCGCGATCACCGTGATGAGATCAAGGTTGGCATCGTAGCTCGGCTTTTCGTACGCAAACGGGTTCACTCCCCCATGCAAGGCGCTCACTTGGGTCGTCTTTCCAAAGTTTTGGAGATCGGAACCCGGAGGGTTGAGGTCGAGGATGACCTTCAAAGAAAACTTTCCGTCGGCGGAAGCGAGAAGGGTCGCTCCCGCTTTTAACTTGCTGACCGAGCCGATCTCCTTATCGAGGAGAAGTGGCTTTTCATAGACGATCTCTTTACCGATCTCACCGATCCCTAGCTCCAACCATCCATTCGCGTTGTTGAAATGAACGAACGGGATATTGAGTTTGTCGATAAACTCTTGAATCGAACCGACGAACTGCCCCCCCGTGGCGAAGGCTGCAGCGGTGTAGCTATTCCAGTACTCGGTCAATGAAAAAAGCTCGTCGAGACTCTCCGGTAACGGAAACGCACCGATCGAGCCGGTGAGAACCTTCGCGCTTTCGACCGCCTTCAACATCCCACCGACGCTGCTGATCATCTCGCGCAGCATTTCCGTTCCATAGTTCGTCCAGCGACTCAAGGGATTGTCTTCGCCGATGTAAACGAGGGGATCTCCATTGAAGACTTCGGGTTGAACCAACTGAATCTCATCGACCGACGGCAGGCCAAAGAATTCTTCGGTATTGGTTGGGAGGGACACTTCTGCATGGCCAAAGAATCCTGGGGGAAGAAGCTGCCCCTCGGGTATTCCGCCCCTTGCAGTGGAAACCACCGACTTAATGTTTTGATCCAGGATATGTTGCAGCGTGATCCCAGCATCTCTATCGGCTTGCTCGATCGCTACGTTTGCGTCGAAATCCACCCTCGCTCCGTTGACCTTGGATTCGAGCATCCCGATTATGAGATCGAAGTTTAATGAATTGTTGGGTAGGGCGTCGTTGATTGTTTCGTCGATCGCTTGAACATTGAAACTGTTGACACGAAATTCAACGAAGCCGTTGAAGCCACGATGGAGCAAGATCTCGAACTCACCTTGCGTGGTCGTTTGAAGCTTGATCGCATTCGATGGGATGTTCGATCCATAGATCAGCTTGTCGGCCGCTTCGGTCCCCAAAAAAAGTGGGTGGTAGGTGCGAGAGATTTCTTGTAATTGGATCGTGAACTTCGCGACCTCTTCATCTTCGGACCAATCCACCGTTTGGATTCCCGTTACTGCTCCGCTTGCTTGCAGCACAGAAGCGATCGTTTCCAAATCCGCGGTTTCGTTGGAAGCGATCGAGTTGGCGAGTCTCCCGAAGATGGCTTGAATTTTCGAATCGATCGAGGAGAGACCAGCCAGGGTAACGCTCGAACTGGAAGTAGCTCCGTTCGGGAGTCTCTGGGTCGTACCGATCAAAGGCAACGGCTTCGTCAGCTCGTCACTCGCTTGGGTGAGTTTCAGATTCTTTGCAAACGCGTCGGCTTGAGTCTTGAGAACCGTTGCTTCGTTGACCGTCAGGAAAGGGAGAGGACGGGGGGCGAAATCGATATGGACCCAGTTGCTCGGCAAATTGGGGCCGGGTTCGTCAAGCAAACTCTGGAGAGCATTGCTGTTTGGAATCGCACCTAGCAGATCCATATTCCTGGTTCGAATCGCCGTGACGACGGGATGAGACGCGTTGTCGCTGGTAGCTAAAGCAGAAAGAAACGTCACGACAGCTTCAAGGTTGTTTCCGCTAGCGGTGATGAGTGCAGCGATATCGAGTTCAATGTCCATCCCGGCTTGGTTATTCCGTTCAGAGATCGAATCGTCTAACGGCCCGACGTTCATATGGATCGCGCTGGCTGCTTTGACTAAGCCTTGGTTCGCTAGCGGGTTTATCCCTGCACCTATCATCGCGTCGAGGATCCAGCTAGAGACCATCGGATAGTTTTCTAGCTCCACACTCTCATGCTCAAGCTTGAACAAACGTGGTGCATTTACATCGTTGAGCCAATGAAACGTCCGGTTGTCCAACGCAAAGATCTCGGGATCGCTGAACTCCTTGGAAGGGGCTTGCTCGCCGGTTGGGTCGACCAGTGCTTTGAACTTCGCAAGGGCAACTTTCATCGCTCCATCTTCTTGCCCGGTCAAAGCGAGGGGGATCCCTGTAGTGTCTTCGTTGTGGGCGTATTCGACGAATCCGAGATAGTTCAAACGCTGCTGCACAGCGTTCAGTAGATCGGGGCGCGCGACACCGACGCTTGGAATGGGGGAGTGGCCAGGAACGACATGGATGTTTTGAGTGTCGATGCCGTTACCGACATCGAAGCGGAACGTCAGCTTTCCTTGCCAGCCTGGAGCATTGAGGTTGGCGTCGGGACTTTGGGTGCCAAGCGTTGCTGGGTCAAAGAGATTGTTAGGAACAGCATCGACATCTTTCCAATCCGATCTACCGCTGGGGGCGATCCAATACTTGCCGGACGATTGATAGTCATTTGCAAGGATCAGCTTCGTCAACTCCCCGTTCGGTGTATTCGGCAGGCCGACCGAGTAGACCGACGACTGCCCGATGCGGCTGGTCTGCAGCGCTACTTTGAACGCCCCCATATCGAGCGTTGCGAGGGGAGTTTGGTAGATACCCACCACCGAGTTGGGAGCTTGGAGAGGTGTGAGATCCCCGGTCTTGATCGACACATCGGCCGCCAGCATCACCCGTTGTTCGAACGTCTCGAACAGCAAGTTCCGAAAATGCTTTTGAAGAATTTTGCGATGCTTAGATCGCTCGGGTGTTTTGCGAGTCGACATGATCCACTCATGAAAACTAGGTTACAAAATCGAAGATCTGGTCTCATCGACGAATTGGGCATCGGTAGCACAAGAAACAGTCCGTGCTAATCTGTCTGGTGCGGAGCGGGCTTCCTATCCCCAATTCCGGGGATGCTCCTCAGAAATTTTCGTCACTATGTGCCCAGGGCGTCCCGCCCGAAGATCCCCCAAACTACATGTCGATTTCTGGAGAAAACCAGCCCTGGAATTTCGAATTTTTGGGAAGAAATCGTAGGGTGTGTGAAGTGGTCGCGGGCTCCATCTCAAAACACGAACGCATGCCAAGCAACGTTTCTACAGCACCCACCTGTAGGGCTTAAGCGGCCACTTCACACACCCTACGACTCAGCACCCAAGACAGGAATCCAAGACTCACGCAAAGGCGCCAAGGAGTAACAAGGGATGATCGATTCATTTCTTTGCGCCTTGGCGCCTTTGTGTGTGTCTTTTTTTTTGCGTGGGGCTTCAAGTTTCCTGAGGTGGGAATAGGCTCACCGCGCGGGTAGGGGCTTTGGATAGAGGCGTTGTTTAACGGAATGAATTCCGTTCTGCATTGGCTCGGACCGTTTTTGAACTCGACAATTCCACCTCGTCTCCCTAGCTTTACTCCAATTCGATTCCAGTCGACTTCAGAGAACTGAAGCGTTGCCTATTCAGAAGAAACGTTCCTGCTATGGAAACAAGGGCCCTCGTGTGGTGGCGCCGGGATCTCCGCTGTGACGACCACGCTGCGCTTTATCACGCCTTGCGCAGGTATTCACATGTGTTTTGCGCGTTCGTGTTCGATACCGATATTCTCGAGGAGCTACCAAGTCGCGAAGACCGGCGTGTTGAATTCATCCATTCTAGCCTGCTAGAACTCAACGATGCTTTGACGGATCTGGCCAAACGTAGCGGGGCTCCAGGGGGGGGACTAATCGTCCGACATGGACCGGCCTTGGAATGCATTGTTCGATTGGCCCAAGAGCTGCAAGTACAAGAGGTACTAGTCAATCGCGACTATGAGCCTCAGGCTATTTCACGCGACGAAGGGGTGGCTGAGGCCTTGCAAGAGGTAGGTATCACCTTAAGCGATTACAAGGACCAAGTTTTGCTGGACCGGGAGGAGGTATTGACCCGGCAAGGCAAGCCCTACAGCGTGTTCACACCCTACAAGCGCGCTTGGCTTCAAAAGCTGGCCCCCTTTCAACTCAAACCCTATCCCGTGGCGCGCTACGCCCGCCATTTGGCGGCACCGCCTGCGGGGGAACGCCTACCGACGCTATCGGAACTGGGTTTTAGTTCTACCAACCTACAAGAGCTCCCTATTCCAACCGGCATGCGGGGAGCGCAGCAATTGCTACGCGATTTTGTACCGCGCATGGCAGAGTATCAGGAGGCTCGCGACTACCCTGCTCGCAAGGGTGTGTCTTACCTTTCGGTTCACCTGCGGTTTGGCACGGTATCTATCCGCCAGTTAGGGGGGCTCGCGGCGGAGCAGGCTGCTCGAGGATGCGTGGGGGCGCAGACATGGTTGTCTGAACTGGCTTGGCGTGACTTCTACTTCATGATTTTGTGGTACCATCCGCGGGTGGTCACGCAATCCTTTCATCCCAAGTATGACCATGTGGAATGGGAGGAAGCTCCCGATCTGTGGCAAGCATGGTGTGACGCACGCACCGGCTACCCACTGGTCGATGCCGCCATGCGCCAGTTGCTGCAGACGGGCTATATGCACAACCGCCTGCGCATGGTCGTCGCTAGCTTCTTAACCAAAGACCTTGGGATCGACTGGCGTCGAGGCGAGCGATTTTTCGCCCATCATCTGAATGACTATGACTTGGCCGCCAACAACGGGGGCTGGCAGTGGGCCGCTTCCACTGGCTGCGATGCTCAACCGTGGTTTCGTATCTTCAATCCAATCACGCAGTCGAAACGGTTTGATCCCGAGGGGAGATTCATTCGTCGCTATCTGCCCGAGCTTGCGAATGTGCCCGATGCGCACATCCACTTTCCTGCTTCCATGACACCTACCGATATGGCGGCTTGCGGCCTCCAGCTCGGGGTGGACTACCCACAGCCCGTTATCGATCATACCAAAGCACGCGATCGCACGTTGGCCCGATTCTCTCGTCTACCTATGCCCTGAGGTGGAAAGAGGCTCACCGCGCGGGTAGGTGCTTTGGATGGAGGCGTTGTTTAACGGAATGAATTCTGTTCTGCATTGACCTAGCGATTGCGTAGGAAGAGGGCCGCTAGTTCTACCGCGGAATTCACTTGGAAATTGACGTAGATTTGCTTGATGTGATCGCCGACGGTTTCTTCGGTGATCCCAAGGTTCGAGGCGATTTGTTTTCGGGATTGACCGTCTAGCAACAAAAGCATCACGGTCCTTTGTCGATCCGTCAGTTTGCCGATCGGTTTACGCGAGCTCTCTGGCTCCATGTTTGTCGATGCACGCAACCACGGGATCGCCGACAAAGAAACGTCGAGTAGATGTCGATGCTCTTCCTCGAAAGGGGGCTGGCCAAGGCTTCGGATAAAGAACATGTTCGACCAGCTGTTCAAGGTTTCGTATCGAACCGCGTGTAGCCATTCGTCAGCATGAATTTGGAGAAGATACTTCCGCATCGTGGCGTTCTCCCAATTCTCATCAGAAAAGATGCAACGACGGGTATCCACCGACTGAGCCACTTCGGACATCTTGTTCAAGATGGGGAAGCGCAAAGCCTGGTCGATCTCCGAGTCGAGTCCCATCTGGGAGATAACTGCCAAGTCTTGCGGTTCATACCCGTAGGTGAAAATCGCGACTGGCTGTACGCTCGATTGGATCACGTCACCATATCCCCATGTCCAATGACCGGCCCGTGCATCCAGCAAGCTCGTCAGGCACTCAAGGGTCGCTTGCCGACGATCCGTAAGCGAGGAGTGCTGATGGGTGATTTCCAGCAATCGGGAGACGAGTTCGACTGTGAGAGAAGCAGGGAACTTCAATTCGGATGGGGGTGTTGGAGGGAAGTTTGTTGTTTGAAACATGATGTGGAGGTGATGTAACCCTCTCCTCCGGGGAGGGTCGATCCAACGGATCGGGGAGGGGAGCGTGAAGTACAACGTTTCCAACGAGGTTTTTGTTACTAACACTTCTACCCCTCACCCAACGCCGTTAAGCATTTTTCGAGAACGCTAATTTCGTTCTCGCCATTCGATTTGTTCGTGGCCCGGGCGTCTCGCCCGGAGGAGCTTTCGCAACTCCGGGCGAGACGCCCGGGCCACGGTGAGGAAACGCTCAATTTCCCATGTAAAAATGCTTAACGGCGTTGCCCCTCACCCCTAAAAGGGGCGAGGGGGGGCGGATAGCTAGTGCTACCATGCTTCGCCGCTTCGCGGCGAATCGGGCGTTGCATGTCGGTCGCACTTTCTGTATGTCGGTCGCACCTTCTATATGTCGATTCCGGTAACCAACCTGCCGCGATTCTTCCGAAAATCTCAAAAAATTTTCCGCTCCGGTTTCGGAAACTTCTTTCAACCTGAAACGGGTTTGGTGTATCTTCAAAATCCTAAGGGGGGGCTTGATAAGCCGCCTAACGTGCCGTTAGAACTCGCTCATGGCAGAGACGCAACCGATACCGTACGAGACAGGCTCGCAATGGAAATCGATCATCCAGACGATTCACAATTGACCAGCTATCTGCTGGGACGTCTGGAGAGCCAGCAACTCGATGCCATCGAGTCCCACCTAGATCGATGCTCGGATTGCCAGGAGCGAGCGTTGAAGCTCAATCCAAAAGACGAGTTAGTTAAACTCGTTTCGACGAGCTGCTCGAGCGAAAACGGTGGCGGTTTGCCCTCCGTCCCGATTATGAGCGAATTCCCTCCCCGAGAATTCGAGAATCATCCGCGATATCGCTTGCTCCGACCTCTCGGGCGAGGAGGAATGGGGGTCGTTTGGTTGGCGCAACATCTTGTGATGCATCGATTGGTTGCGATCAAGTTGATTCACACGGTTCGGCTTTCCGACGGAGAGGCTGCGCTCCGTTTCCAACGAGAAACGCGAGCCGCCGCCAAACTGCATCATCCCAACATCGTGACAACCTACGACGCGGACCAGATCGATGATCGTCATTTTTTGGTAATGGAGTTTGTGGAGGGGCAAACCCTGGCGCAATTGATACGCGAAGCCCCGCTGTCGATACCCGAGGCATGTGCGGCGATCAGAGACGTTGCGCTTGGCCTGCAGAATGCGCACGAGGTAGGAGTTATCCACAGAGACATCAAGCCGGGGAATCTCATTCGCACCACCGATGGATCGGTGAAGGTGCTCGACTTCGGAATTGCCTTCGTGCCTAGCGACGAGGACTCGCTGACCGCTTCGAATATGGTGGTTGGCACCGCCGACTATGTATCACCCGAACAAGCGTTGCACCCGAGAGATGCAGATGCCAGATCGGATATCTACAGCTTGGGATGTACCTTCTACCATTTGTTGGCAGGGAAAACACCTTTCAACGTGAGTGGGGTGTTAGCCAAACTGGACGCCCACCGCCAATCGGTCCCACCACCCTTGAGTGGAATTCCGGAACCGCTCCAACGAATCGTGTCGAAGATGATGGCGAGGGATCCCAAGGACCGGTATCAGACGGCGCTCGAAGTCGAAAGAGCGATCAGCGACTATTGCGAAGGCCGGAGTTCATCTGAGGGTAAACCGCGGCTTAAAATGGTCGCTACTTCTGAGGAAAAGCTTCAACGAGTGCTGATCGTTGGTGGCTTAGTGACGCTCGCCATAGTATCTGTTTCTCTGTTTTACGGATGGACATCCAAGTCTACCCGCCAGTCTCTTTCTCAGATCATCCCACCTCGCGAAGTGGAGCCAGATCCACCGGGTCCCCCTCCTGTCGACCCGAGCCTTCTGCAATACAACTTGCTAAGACCAACAGCGATCGGGGAGGGGACGGAGGACGACTATGCGATTGAGGCCAGCGGGCTTACCATCGACGCGGTAAGCCGATCGCGCCAAGTATGGCTCAACTATCGGTATTTTGTTTCGAAAGAGATAAAGCTGCGGATGACGGTTCAATTCCTAGAGGCGAAGTACCCCTCTTTCTTAAAAGTTGCGTTCTTGTCGGATCCGGATGGAGAAGAATACAACGTGCAAGTTTGGCCTGACACACAAGGGAACGTGGAGGCAATTCGAGTTGAGTTTGCTAAGCCAAAGCCCGGCGCGCCGCCAGATCTCCACTTGCTCGCGGAAGTACCTGTCGAGTCAGTTGGTTCGGAACCGAACCAGTTAGAGATTGTGTTTGAAGAGGATAAGATCATCGTTAGGTACAACAACGAGGAGGTTGTTCAGTGTCCTTACACGGCAGATAAGTACCGATTTCCGGCGATTGCCGCGTATCGCAGCCGCGTCCAGATCACAGACCCCACTGCAACTACATTCGAATGACCAACCGCCCCGTCAACGACATCAATTTTGAGGACTTAGCGACCTCTCTCACTTGGTTGGGGAGAATGACCGATTCTCCCACGGAAAAAGATTGGGGTGTTTTGACTTCGATCTACGGACCGTTGATTCGGCGATGGTTAGATCGGATCCGAATACCGGAATCGGATCGCGAGGATCTGCTCCAAGAAGTTCTTATCGTCGCTATGCGACGCATCTCGGAATTCGAGCATCGACATGCAGGGGCCTTCCGTGGATGGTTGCGGATCATTTTGGCCAATCTTCTGAAGCAGTACTACCGCGAACGTCCACCCGAAATCGCATCTCCTTTTCCGCTGGACCAACTTCTGGATCCCCATAGCGATATTTCGGTGCAGTTGGAACGGGAGCACGATGACTACATGATTCGACGCGTCCTGTTAAGTGTTCAAAGCCAGTTTACCCCTACCAACTGGCTCGCTTTTCAAGCCTACGTCGTAGAAGGACGCGCGGCTCAAGAAGTTGCCGATGAACTCGGAATCACTGTCAATGCCGTTTTCAAAACCAAGGCGAGGGTTTTGAAACGGATCCGCGAGAGTTGCGCATTGGCCTCTTGGGAATTCGAGTAGCAGTTCTGTCGGCAACGGTTTTATAGGCCGGCAGCAATCATGGCCTCTTGAAGAACAGAGGGATGAACCACGAATCGAACAAATCTCTAATCAGGCTTGAGGGGTGAGGCTTGAGACGTGAGGAAGAAGAGGGATTCGCCTTGGTCTTGACCGCAGGTCAAGGATGGGTAGCCCGGGTAGAAGCGTTTAGAACTTAGGCGTGGGGCTTGCCCTGGGCTGTCAAAAAGTTGGTGTTGTGGGGATTTAGGTTTGCGCAAGTTTCGTTCCGTCGATTCGCTTCTTGTCCGACCGGGGCTCGTCCCCGTCGGACACCGCTTTGGCGTCCTAGTAGGCGCTGCGCATTA